>NZ_JAGGQS010000022.1:0-117982 GCF_018613175.1 Bacillus sp. ISL-47
AGTTATGTCCCAGCCTCTTTTCAATTCATACAATTTCAGACTTACTCGGTTTCCTCTTCAGTTCCTTCTTCAGTTCCTGCATCTTCATTTTCCTCTGTGTTTGTCTCGTCCATTTCTTCTTCATTGCTGCACCCTGTTGCCAGACCTGTAATCATTAGAGCTGCCATCAAAGCTAATAACCATTTCTTCATTTCTATTCCTCCTTGGCTGCTTAAAATATCTTACAGAGTTAATCATACAAAATCTCCTGGCATTTCAAAGGGTGTAATCCATTATTTAACAATGATTTACATTATTTTTAAAAAGTTAACTGAAAATATAAAGTTATTTACCAAGTTACGGGACTAAAAGCTCTTTATATTTATCTTAGTTACCCCTTCTATTCAATCAGCCCTGTCCCTTGAATATCAGCACTAACTTTTACTTGAAATCGAAGCCTTTGGTATATTTCCTGCCATTCCTTCCATTCAGAATCATTTTGAAAATGCGAACCCCTATAGCGCAGTCCAAAACCAATTGGGTCCGCCCCTTGATCCTGCAGCTTTTTTAGCAGAGCAAGGGTGTCAGCTTCTATTTCCTCTTCCAGGGCTTCATTATATTTTTCGAGGTTTTGATCATTTATATTGGTATGGGCCTCCTCTATAAGACCGTTCACTTTAATAGAGATATCCATAACTGGGTCCTTTCCCTTAGGTGTTCTAAGCTTTAAAGCAGTCTTTGCCTTTTTGGCACTCACAACAAAAATTTCTTTTTCCTGTTTTACTTTAAACTGCGGATTCTCAAGGCCATTTTTAAGGAGATTCATCATTTTCGTTTCCTCTCTGCCCAATAAAGCCGACTTTTTATAGTCATCTAATATAAGAGAAGAATTTATTTCAAGAAGATCCCCCTTTGCTTCAATTACTGGCATAATTGCACTAATACCTCTGCTCTTATTTTCCCTGTAAAATTCAAATAGATATTTGGCAATCGTATAAGGAGACTCAGACCCTTTTAAATCAAAAGCAAGAAAAATCGTATTGGAGGGCAGACGCTCTGACTTGGGTTTTATCTTTAAGACTTCTTCAGCAGATGGCCTCCCAGCTGCAACCCAAGCAATCATTTGAACATCACGCCTCCTTAAAAACCAGTCCAATTCTTTCTCAACATTTTGATCAAGGAGCTCTTCATCAAAAATAATGGCTTTCAAATGGCCGAAGTCCAATTCCTTATCTACTCTGGATTTTATAATTCGAATAGCATCCGATATCGTCTCCGAGTCTTCTGAAATAATAATAAAATTGCTTTCATCCGCTCTTGTCTCACCGGAAGGTATCGCAAGCTTCACAATCACTTTAATTTGATCCGCTGCTTCTGCTTTTCCTACTCCCATTGATACTACAAAAAAACGGTTATCGATATCCTTGAAACCGCAGCCGGCCATCCCGAGAATTATAATAGAAGCAAGCAGGATCCACATCACTTTTCTCATTATTTTTTCCTCCAGGCCACTATAATTAGAAGGATGACCATAAAATACTCCCCGGGCATTCTTATTTTCATCCACCACTCTGCTAACTTAAAGGATTCTGTTTCATTTAAGTAGAATAAAAGAAAAAAGTACATGCCTGAAAACAACCCGAGCAATAGATGTTCAAGGGTTATACGCTTGTTTTTCCTTTTCTTCCCTGGAAATGCTCCAATGATAAGCTGCTGTCCAACATGCCAGTGAACAATCACATTAATAAGGGAGATGCCAATATACATGAGGAGAAATATAAAAAATACCCTCTCCACAAATCCGAATTCCATTCTAATAGCATCTGCGCTTGTAAGCCAGGGATACTCAATCTCTCCAACCGCATCAAAACCATATATGCCAATCGGGACAAAGTATGTAGTGATCAGCATTCCTGCACCTGCAGGAATGAACAGCCATAAGTGACGCCTTCCAATCTTTTTCTTAAACATGCGATTAAAAATAACCATGTTCGCATAGCCGGAAAATAAATAGGTTGATGCTGAAAGAGATTTCCAATTAGCCATTTCAAAAATATAAGTGGTCCCTTCACGTACTTCCTGCCAGTCGATAGATCCGGATAAAAAGATTTTCAAAACGAGGAAAATAGCAAGCGGCCCATTCAAAATTAGGACAATCTCAAGCAAAAATAATACTTTCTTTGTCTTTAGTAAGACAGCAAGGGATACAAACACAATAAAAAGGAGACCAATTTGCCACCCCTGCATATCAGGGTTAATGAACCTTTCCGTAATATGAGTAAAAGCGATCAGCGATATGATACCTGATGTTATCCAAATCATTGAAAAACAAACCAACATTACTTTTCCCATCCATACAGGCAAAAAAGATACCATTAAGATTTCCGGCAGCCCTTTTCCAGGAAACTTTGAAAGAGCTCCTATAAAAAGAAAGATTACTGCTATTCCGAGCGGAAGGGCTAAAATCAAAGCCATTACAGCTCCATCGCGCCGCTCATCTATTAAGATACGCGGTACAAAGACAATCAAGTTCGCAAGCATATTTAAAATGATTAAATAGTATAAGTACCTATTTTTCATTTTGCTGCTCCTTGCTTTCCATCTTTGCTTTCCCCTAAAAACACCCTCAAGTATGGATGGCCGAAACTATCAAGACTGACCAAATATACCACTAATCCCATTAGACCTACTATTAGCCCAATCATGCCCGTTAAGGTGCTTATAAAAAGAATCAGGTATTTTACAATACGCATAGAGAAGCTCATTTCGTTAATTGGAATAACGAAATTTGAAATGGCCACGGCCGATACAAGAATTATCATAATATTAGACACAAGCCCCGCTTCAGTTGCTGCCTGCCCTAAAATGAGCCCGCCCACCGTAGTGGCTGTTGAACCAATCGTTTTAGGAAGCCTTATGGATGCCTCTGTTAAAAGCTCCATCATTAAAAGCATAAACAATACTTCCAGATAGGTAGGATAGGGGACAGAAGATCGGCTCCCCGCAATCCCCAGCGCAAGCTGAATCTGAAATACTTCCGGGTTATAAGAAGCAAGGGCCACATACAAACCCGGCAAAATAAGGCTGATTAATAAACCAAAATAGCGGAGCCCGTGCAAAAATTTCCCCACCCAATAGGGCTGGTAAAAATCCTCCATCGAACTCATAAAATCATAGAATACAGCCGGAAGAATCAAAGCAAAGGGCGAGCCCTCCATCAAAAGGACGATTTTTCCTTGTGAGAGATTCAAAGCAATCCGGTCTGTACGTTCTGTTATCATAAAAACAGGAAATAAAGATCTTTTATTTGGTGTCAATAATCGATGAAATTCACCAGCGGATTGGATAATCTCGTTGGAATACTTTATCTCTTCTATTTTCTCCCTAAGATTACCAAGTACTTCCGGGTCCACTTTTTTGGCATCATAAAGCAAATGCATCTCTAAACCAGATACAGATCCAATTTCATTTTTTTCGACAGTCAAACTGGGCTGATGGTAACGATGCCTGATAATATTTAAATTCGTGCCCAAATCCTCACTAAGAGCAGTTTGCGGTCCCTGAATGGTAGTTTCAACGGAGGCATCCTGAACTCCCTGGCTAATATAGTTTTTGAAGTTAACTGTATAGGCAGCATGCACAAACAGTATGAGCACACTTCCTCTCATCACTTCCTTTAAAGCCTGATCAAACTCAGCATATTCTTTTACTCCATTCAATGATTGAAGATATTGGGCAAACTGGTCTGTTTGGCTTATTTCAAAAAATGGCTTCACAAGATCACTTTGAATTTTTTCCGTATCACAAATGCTGCTCAAATATACGAGAAGCACCTTTTGCCCTTCTATCTCCAAATCCTGAAATACAGCATCCATGGTATGGCCAATCTCTTTTTTAAAAAGAGCTTTAATATCGGCAATCTGATTTTTCTTTTTAAACATATTATTCACCAACTAATGCAGAGTACTAAATAGTCTCTCCTTAAGCGATAGAATCATTCGGACTAAAGGTTTCTTACTAACCATAAATAAACTTGATTCTTTTTATACTTATAAACTCCGCCTGAGATCGTGCTCAGCAACGTTTCACTTATCCTGCTGCGGGTAATGAATACTAACTACCTAAAGGAGGTTATAGTTTGATGGCTGAAAAAAGAACTGCAGAAAATGATTCTATAGAGCAAGAGCAAAAGAAAAAACACAACAAAGATATTGAGCCCCAAAGAGAGCCCGAAAAACCTCAGGAAAAGAATCGGAAATAAGGAGGATTACTTACATGGCAGATAAAAAATTGCAGGATGGAAAAATGGATAGACCGGAACAATATAAAACTGAAAAAGAAAGCTTATTTGATAAATTCGAGAGTGAAAAAAATGTTGACCCGCTTCCAGTAGAAGACCTCAACCAGGAAAAAGAGGAGGAAAAAAACGGATCCAAAATAAAGAGCAGCTCATCAACAGAAGAAAAGTACAAAGCGGATTTTGAAACGATTGAAAAGAAGAAACTATTTGGCGATAAATATGATGATGGAACAAGATCATGAGAAAGGTTTAATCGTAGGAATCAGAAAAAAATCATAGAAAAAATATTAGACCCTGGTTTGACGCACCGAATGATCTAAACTACGTGGTTATAGAAATTAAGCCTCAACATATAAGGCTTATGAATTCAAAGGAAAATTCTCCGAAGTCACTTGAGTTATAAAATCACATGCACTAAATATAAAAAAAACGTCAGCACGGCAAAAACAGTGCTGACGTTTTTACTTTACGACCCTCAAAAAATCTTTGTAGTTTTCCAGATAAAAATTCGCACCGGGTGCCGTGTTTTGAAAAAGACAGGTCTTAATTCCAAGGCTTTTAGCCGGCAGTATATCAATTTCCCTGTCGCCTACTGCTAAATCAATCCTATGCTTTTCATGCAGAAATTCGTAGGAAGCGGGATGGGGCTTTCGAGGATATCCATCATCACCGGCTACCATATCTTCAAAGTAAACGTCTAGCTTATGAAAAGCAAGAATAGCTGCAACATCCTCCCGTTCCTTATGTGTCATAATGACATTTTTATCTGCCAGCTTTAGCACATCCTCCAAATGCGGAAAAGGCTTTAAATCCTTAGGCTTAAGGCTCCTTGCCTGTTTACGGATCGTCATAATTTGTTCCTCAGTAAGCTGGAAATACTGAAAGGCATCTGTGAAAGAAATTTTTAATTGGGCAAATATCTCGATATCCGGAATATTCGCGTTACCCATAACCTCTTTTACTATAGCCGTATAGGCCGGATACGTATCAAACAAAGTTCCATCAAAATCCCAGAGTATATTCATAAAGTATCTCCCCCTTCCTTTTGCGTTACCTATTCTGATCCTTGAAAGGGATGAAATATACCATTTCTAACTCTAATAAACCACATTTCCACTTTCAATAAATTACTTTGACAAAGCCCTAACCAAATGCTAATTTTATAGCTAAAGAGACTTCATTCATACAACAGAACGGCCCGTAAATAATGGGTACAATTTTTTAGAGGATGATTTTGTGATGGATAAAGAAATTATTAAGCTGATCAGGAAAAGCTATAATATGACACAGCGTGACTTTGCAAGAATTGTCAGCTGCAGCTTTTCTTTAATCGCCCTAGTTGAGGTAGGCAAAAGAAGAGTAACAGCAGACCTTGAAAACAAGATCAAAACTGCATTTGACCTGGATGACCAGCAGCTGCAGTCCCTCTCCTCTCTTGTTTCAGAAATCAGCAAAGGTGTTCCCCCTTTTATGTAGAGGCTGGAGTGCCCCTTCCAAATTAGGCGCTATCCTATCAAATTATGAAATTTAGGTAATAAGCTTCCGATTCCCTATTCTGCCGCCCTTCTAATTACCACCACTTTCAGCTGCTTACAGGAACATCTTCTTGAATTGGTTTGGGATATTTTAGCTATTAGTCGATATACTTTTAATATTAGAATATATTTTTTTCCTTAAAATTCACCATAAAAATAACATTCATATGGTTTACAAAGAACTTTTCCATATAAAAATATGTCCCAAAAGATGTGCTTTTGGGACATGTTTTTTATCTGAAAATTTTTCCTAAGAATCCATAAGCCATTTTTGTATATATAGGGATGGCTATTTTGTATGGTTCTATTCTTCTTCCCCTTCATTTAAAAACAATAATGCTGCTGTCCGAAAAATCTCTGTGGTCTCTGCAAGTTCCTCAATATCAACATACTCATCTATTTGATGGGGAACTTCTCGGTCACCAGCTCCAATAGTTACAATCGGAACCCCCGCAACATGGAGAAAAGTACCGTCTGTAGCACCTGGAACTCCATTATAAACAGGTTCTTTACCGGTAACCTCGAATACTGCTTTTGCTGTTGCCTTTACTATCGCATTTTCCATGTCAGTTTCAGTCCATGGACGGTCTTCGATTACTTCAAATTCGGCCTTAAAGTCCGGATCCTGCTCGGATAATCGATTAATTATATCTCTAATCTCTCTCTTCAGCTCACTGTGGTCCTGACCAGGTACTGTCCTTATATCTAACGTTGTCATACACTGATCTGGTATGACATTAATTTGAGCATCGCCTCTGACTGGCGCTTGCAAAATGGTTGGAGTGATACTTGGCCAGCCCAGCATTGGATGATTCCCCAACCTTTCTTTCTCTTTCTGTTCCAGTCGGTCCAGCTCACAGATTAGTTTCGCCATTCTCGTGTTGGGATTAACACCACTTAAAGGGATTGCTCCATGGGCCATTTTCCCAAATACATTTACAACTGCACGCATAGCCCCTTTTTGTGTAATGCACACTTGATTTTCTTCTGGTTCACAAATGATTGCCCCATCTACATTATCCGCCCATCCATGTTTTATAAAATTCTTTATGCCGATCATCATGCCTTCTTCATCACACGGAATACAAAGTATGATTTTTCCATTCCATTCCTCATTATCTCTTAGAAGTGAATGAACAGCAGTGATCATACAAGCCAGATTTCCCTTTGTATCATTTGTACCTCTGCCATACATTCTTCCATTAATTATTTCTCCGCTAAAGGGGTCATGTGTCCAGGCATCACGGTCACCTTCTGTTACAACATCTGTATGCCCTTCAAACAACAGTGTCTTTCCTGGTCTTCCAGAATCTACAATCCCAATGACATTTGGTCTTCCGGGCTCTACTTCTTCTATATGAACTTCGATTCCTAGCCCCTTCAAATAGTCAGCTGTAAACTGTGCTACCTTTTCTTCATTTCCTCCCTCTACTCCAGGTCGGTAAACACTCGGAATCTTTACCAAATTCTTTGTTAATTCCACAACTTCTTTTCCATCCCTTTTCAGTCGCTCTTGCCTTTCATTTGTTTTGATCATTTAAAAAACTCCTTCCTTGCCATCAGTCTGCAATTTACCGTCCGAAGGCTTGTTAAAACTATGGTTGGTGGCTAAACTTACTGTAATAAATCCTATTAATGATATAAGAATTGGCAAAACTACTGTATGCATTCCAAGTGCGTTAGGATAATAAATATGGAAAAGTATATAGGAACCTACACCCAGGATCATCGAAGTGACTGCACCAAATTTATTGCCGGAATTCCAATATAAACCAAGAACAACTGGCCAAATGAAAGCTGCTTCAAGACCGCCAAAAGAAAAGAGATTCAGCCATATTAATAGATCAGGAGGGCTAAGGGCCATCAAAAAGACTAATACGCCCAACACAGTCGTCACAGTAAAACTTATATTTTTTATGTTATTATCGGTTGCATCTGGTTTTATATAATTAAGATAAACATCTTTAACTACTGCTGAACTTACAATTAATAAAAGTGAGTCGACCGTTGACATAATTGCTGCCATAGGAGCTGCTAAAACGATGCCAGCCAGCCATGCCGGCAAAACTTCCATCGCAATCATAGGCATTACTTTGTCACCGACATCGATTCCAGGCAGAATTGGCCTGGCAAAGACACCGATCAAATGCATTCCCAGCATAATGAACCCAACAACAATTGTTCCGATAATCAAGGCCTTGTGCATCGCTTTTGAATCTTTATAAGACATCGCCCTTACTGTTACCTGCGGCAGCCCTACTACCCCTACACCTACTAAAATCCAGAAGGAAGAAACATATAGAGGCGTCAAACTTCCATCATGGCCAAAAGGTGTGATTAAATTTGGGTTTTCAGCAGACAGATCCGAGATGATATTGGATAGGCCTCCACCCGCTATAACAGTTGCAACTAGCAGGATAAGTGTACCAAAGAACATAACAACTCCCTGTACTGTATCCGTAAGTGCTACAGCCCTAAATCCTCCAATGATTACATAAACCATTACTGATGCTGCAAAAAGAAACAAGGCAGCAGTGTATGACAGGCCTGTCAATGACTCTATTAATCTTGCTCCCCCTACCCATTGTGCAGCCATAGCAGAGAATAAAAATATGATGATGCTAAGGGCTGAAAGCAAAACCACCCATTTGCTTTGATAGCGCTCTTTTAGAAAGTCAATTAATGTTACAGCGTTGTATTTCCTGGCAACAATCGCAAATTTTTTCCCTAAAATCATTAAAACAAAATAGCCAGTTGCCACTTGTGCCATTGAGAGCAATACCCAACCAAGCCCCTGATTATAGGCAACCCCCGGCCCGCCAATAAAACTACTGGCACTTCCATAAGTGGCTATCATTGTCATTGCCAAGATAAACCCGCCAAGCTGTCTCCCTCCAAGAAAATATTCCTCGAGGAAAGTATTGGTGTTTTTCAATTGTTTACTGGCCCAAAAGCCAATAATGAAAATCACAATTAAAAAGATGATAAGTGGAATCATTACTTCCCATTTCATTATGAATCGCCCCCTTCATCCTCAAAGGGTACCTCTTTAAATAAAAATTTGACAGCGAGTATAACTAAAATAACCATTACTGCAAATCCTGCAACACAACTATAGAAGAACCATGCTGGCAAACCCCAAACATAAGAATAACTCTCTACTGATTTCGATCCCATTCCATATGCAAAGCCAAACCACCATATGAAATTAATGATTACCAGGATAATACCAATCCAAGCTTCCCTATGCGAAATTTTAAACCGTGGATCTTTTTGATCAACTTCATACTTCATCCCTTTCCCCCCCTTTTGAGTTTTACCTCTTGCACACTTCATTGATGGATTTCTTGACAACATCTGTCAAATGCTGCAATTGATTAGTACTAATTGTTAATGGAGGAGCAATTGTGAGCACATTATTAAATCCTGCGACAGTGTCTCCATTTTTACCAATGAGCACACCGAAACTTTTACATGATGCAATGATTTGATTAACTTTCCCTGTATTAAGAGGCTCTCTAGTCATTTTATCTTCAACTAACTCAATTCCCATCAAAAGTCCTTTTTGACGAATATCACCAACGTTTGAATGAGACAACATCTCTTTCATTAAATGCATGAGCTGCTCACCCATTGAGTTTGATCTTTCTATTAATCTCTCGTCTTCCATAACCTCCAGATTCCTTAATGCTAAGGCACAGGCAGCGGGATTACCGCCAAACGTATTTACATGGCGAAAATGGTCATACTCTTCACTTCCTTTAAAAGTATCGAAAATTTCTTTTCGTACTGCAGTTGCAGCTAAAGGAAGGTAGCCGCTTGTAATGCCCTTTGCCATTGTAATTATATCCGGCCGGATTCCTTCATGCATAAACCCGAATTTTTTTCCTGTCCTTCCAAAACCGCAAATTACTTCATCCATAATCAGCAGGGCACCGCTTTTTTTGCAGGCTTTTTCAACCTTTTTCAGGTACCCGTCTTGCTGAATCAGCACTCCGCCTCCTGTGATATAAGGTTCCATGATTACCGCTGCAACTGTTTCGCTCATTTCCCAATTAATCGTTTTTTCTAAGAGTCCTGCACATTCTAAATGGCAATTCTCAGGATTATTATTAACCGGGCAGTGATAACAATCTGGGGGAACAGTATGGATGAACCCTGCTGCAAGTGGTTCATATTTATATTTTCTTTGTGCCTGACCGGTTGCTGAAAGAGCACCCATTGTGTTCCCGTGATAGGACCTGTAACGGGAAATAACTTTGAATCGCCCTGATTGACCATTTTGTTCGTGATATTGGCGGGCTATTTTAAAGGCAGTTTCATTAGCTTCAGATCCGCTATTCGAAAAGAAAATAATATACTCTCCTTCAAGCCAATCGTTTAATTTTTCCGCTAATTTTATAGCAGGCATGTGGCTTTGAGACATAGGAAAATAAGCCATCTTACTTAATTGTTCTGCTGCAGCATCTGCAAACTCAGTCCTCCCATAACCTGAATTCACACACCAGAGTCCACTCATAGCGTCTAAATATCTTACACCCTCTATATCTTCGACAAAAACGCCATCAGCCCTTTCGATAATTAAAGGTTTTGATTCAGGTGAATAACGGTTCATGGCATGCCATATATAACTTCGATCCTTTTCAATTGCACTCTTTATCTGATCCATATCTATACCTCCTTTATAATTATAGCTATCCCTTTTACCGTAATAGCTTTTTGCAGGAATTTACCTCATGAATTGTCCTTCCTTTGCTGCTTTTCTCTCACTCTTGCCTAAAATTAAATACAGAATATTTACAATATTAATTTTAGTATGAAATCCATTCTGACTCATTAGACAACTTATGTATAATTAAGTTAATTGATTTTACAAAGTGTCCAAAGGAGGAGAACGACTTGCCATCAAATCATACCTTGACTATTTCAGAGTTATTTAACTTTACTTGTTTTAATGGTTATAAAGTTCTTGCAGGAAAAAAAGGAATAAACCGCAGGGTGAAATGGGCACATATTTTGGAAGTAACTGAAGTTGGTACATTGATAAATGGAGGAGAATTGATTTTGACAACCGGTATCGGCTGGTCACAGAATCCAGATACAGGAGTAAAATTCGTAAAAGAATTAATTCTTAGAGGAGCAGCCGGTATTTGCATCGAACTGCACACATACATAGATAACTTACCTGAGGCGATTATCCATTTGGCAGAAGACGCTGATTTTCCAATTATCGTGTTTGAAAGACAAGTCCGATTTATAGATATAACCAGGAAAGTGTATGATTTACTGCACTTCCCAACTCCTGAAAAGCAATTCCTCTTTTGCCTTCAAAGTTTATGGAATGGATCAGATTTTGAACAATTGGAAGAAACAAAGAAAGAGTTGTTCAAACACCATGCAGATTTACCTGTCTACTCTGCACTTATTTTGGGTAATTTTAAAATGGATATAGCTTGTTTATACTCAAAGGCAAAGAAAAATCAGTTATCGTTTATTCATAGTTATTTAAGTGATATCCCAGGTCATTTAATTCTCTGGTTTGATGAATCGCCAAACACATTAACCTTCAAAAACCGGATTTTCAGTACTATACAGACACCATCTAATAATTATAAATTTATTTTGGGCGCACAGGTCCGAAGTATTGAATTAATCCAATCAAGTATCACTACATTAAAAAAAGCTCTTGATTATACTCGAAATTTTAAAAGTAGTGACATTGTTATATACGAAGAATTTCATACTGAAAAACTCCTGACCTCAATCGGGGAAAACGATTTACAAAATTTGATTTACGAGTATCTAATGCCCCTCATTGAGTATGACCGAAAAAATGATCGTAACTTGCTTTTTACTTTATATATCTATTTACAATGTTTAGGAAATAAGAAAGAAGCAGCTAGCCGATTATTTATTGTTCGGCAAACGTTATACCATCGTCTTGAGAAACTGGAGGAGATCTTAGGCAGAGACTTTATTAAAGATAATAGTAAAAGACTAATGCTAGAGGTTGCATTAGCCGGTTATTTTACAAAATCATCCAAAAGCGAACGAGATACAACAGATATTCTGCACATTTTTTAGGCCCTAAATATAAAAAAATAGCACTTTTCGTATAGTTTATTGCTTCTCACTGCTAACTAAGTTTAATCAACGGGCAAAGTTTGTGGTAAGAACAACAATCTATGAGAAAAATAAATGGCAGCAAAATTCAGAATAGGCTTTTGCCGTGCCTCTCCGCCCATTTTGGCATAGTTTATATGGAGCTTTAGCATTTTGTAAAAAAGGAGAATGCCCAAATGTATCCATATGGCTATTATCAAGGTTATCTTCCTCAGCCTTCAGGCCACTTCACTCCAGAGCTTCAGCAATTTGAACAATATGATTCTGACAGACAGCCACCTCAGCTTGAAAGAAGGGTAACGGCTCTGGAGAGGCAAAATCAGGACCAATCGAGAGAAATTACACGCTTAAACAGGCAGTTAACTAACTTAACTGATCAAGTACGAATGCTAAATCAGACTGTTGACCGCCACACTCGCAGGCTCAACAGATTAAATCAAAGACTAAGAGCTGTAGAAAATAGGCTTAATATTCCTTTCACCCCATTCGATGGAGAGTTTTAAGGCTAAAAAAGAAGCATGGACCGGAATCCATGCTTCTTTTTAAACGACCATATCCTTATCTTTATAAAACTTATAGGTTGCGAATATAAAAAATAAAATGAATGCTGCAGATAAAATCAGGAAAACCGCTTCCAATCCTCCGCCGAACATAACCTGTTTTGCTTCAAAGTATTTAAAAGGTGTCAGGTACTTCAGAAAATCAATCGACGTACTAATGTCAATCATAATGGATAACAGAAAGGTGCCCATTAGAATCGCCGTTGATAGCGATGCAGCTGTTTTTGGTTTCCCGGCGGCAGATGCAATTGCAGACCCCAGAAAAAGGAAAATCAACTGGAGGATAAACATCCCTGCCAGCAAAAGCGCAATATCTCCATTCAAGCTTTTCCCATCGTTATAATACTCTACCGCTGCTGCAGAACAAACGAAAGTGACGATATTGAATAGCAAAACATTCACTAGCGCAGCTATTAACTTCCAGGTAATTACCTTGTTTCTTGAAATAGGTTTAACAAGTAAAAATTCAGCTGTTTTTTCACGTTCTTCCTTTGAGACAATAGTCGACCCCAGCATCCCGGCGTGGATTGCCGCCATCACCATCAAATACAAAGAAAGCACACCGTAATATCCTCCTGCAGTAGAGATATCAAGCGACCCAGTCCCCATAATCGCCTGTAGTGCCTTGGGCATGGCTTCCATTAATTCATTCATCGACTGACCGGACGAAGAAATTCCCTCAAATTTACTCATACCGCCTGCAACCATCAACAAAATGCCGATACACCAGAGGATCAATGATTTACGGTTGGCTTTTAGTTCCCTGAAAAATAAATTCATATAAGCACCTCCCTTTGCTATTAGAATGCAATATCCCTTTTTGAATAAATATAGTAAACAGCCGAAATTGCTGCCACAATAATGACCGCCCCCAGAGCAAGAAATGCCGGTTCATAGGCTGAATTTTCAACGATATAGGCTGGATCAAAATATTTAAAAGGTGTAATATAACGCATTGCTTCATCACCCGCGGCCGAACCGAAGATTCCAAGCATGAAAAAGCCAAAAACAGTGGCCAGTGAAACAGAAAGAACCGATTTAATACGCGGAACAATAACCGACACAAGAATCCCAATAGCCAGAAAAATAAGCTGCAGCAAAAATAAAGAAGCAGAAATTAGAACAAAGGCAGACATACTGTAACTGCCAGTCTTAACTATAGAAGCCATTATATTTGCAGCCGTTATAAAAAAGATATTTGTTATGATTAATGAGGCAACTGCAGCCAACAGTTTGGAAGTTAGAACTTGTTTCCGCGTTATAGGTTTGGTTAATAGAAAATCTGCTGTTTTTTCAAGAATTTCTTTTGTTAATAGAGAGGTTCCAAGATTCATAGCTTGTATTGCCCCACAAAGGGATACATACAAAAACACATAGGAATAGAATCCCAGCAAAGTAGCAATACTATCTATTTCCAGTCCGATTGCTTTTCGGACTGGTTCCGGAAAACCTTGAAGCACACTCTTAAATTCCTCGGCATCTCTTGCGATAGCAGGAAACATTGAAAAGAGAAGGATGGTTAAGCAAGCCAATGAAAGTGACCAGATTAGCGTTGATTTTCTGCAGGACTTCCATTCATGTATAAATATATTCATAGCCTATTAGTCCTCCTTTTCGTAATAATGCATAAAAATCTCCTCCAGGTCAGGCTCATCAATCCAAATATTCACGATATCAATTCCAGCAATTTTCTTCATCATGGAATTCACATTCCCCTTAAATAAAAAGGTAGCCGTTCCCCCATTTGCCTCCAGGTCATTAACACCTTCCATTTGAAAATATTCCTTGTCAATGGAAACAGCTGTTTCGATTTTAAATTTTTTGTAGGTACTCTCTTTCAGGGTGCTGATTTTCTCCAGCGTAACGATTTCCCCTTCCTTAATAATGGCAACCCGGTCACACAATCTTTGCACCTCACTTAAGATGTGGGATGAAAAAAGGATAGTGGCACCTTTTTTATTTTCTTCTTTTAACAAATCAAAGAATTTTTGCTGCATAAGGGGATCCAATCCGCTCGTCGGTTCATCCAGGATAATCAGTTTAGGTTCATGAAGGAGTCCTTGGATGATCCCTACCTTTTTCCGGTTGCCCAGAGATAAATCATCAATCTTTTTAGAAAGGTCCAGGTTCAAAATGTCTGCAAGTTCGTGAATTCGTTTGCTGCAATCCTTTTTATAAAAGCTCGCAGAGTATTTTAACAAATCAAAAACCTTCATATTGTCATAATAAAAAACCTCAGAAGGCAAATAGCCAATATCCTTTTTTATCTCAGGTCCATATTTAATACAATCTTTTCCGAAGATCTTTGCACTGCCGCCAGTAGGATAAATAAGTCCCAGCAGTGTACGTATCGTGGTCGACTTTCCCGCCCCATTCGGACCGATAAAACCAAAAATTTCCCCTTCTTCCACTGTAAAACTAATATTATGGACCCCTCTTGCTTTCCCATAGGTTTTAGTCAGATTGCTGATTTCAATAATACTCATGGTACAGCCTCCTCATTTATAAAAATTCGGTGTTAAAGCTCATTTTAAATTTGGGCACCCTGTAAATTAGAGAAGAAGGCGCGAGATCCTCGAAAGTGATTCGCAATACCTGTGCGGTGTGAATTCGGAGATGCTTGATACACGTCCAGCGAGAAGAGCGTGTTAAAGGGAGATCCCGCAGGCGTTAATGCGCCGTGACTGCTCTCGGCTCGCTGAGCTCCTGGAGTGTATATCAACAGGCAAGTTTAACCGAGTAAAAATTCAAGTAACGGCTATTTATCTATGTAAAGAGCCCTTCTTAACAGCTCAAGATACACATCCATTTCGGCCATTATTTTATCAATATCAATTTGCCCCAGGTTCGCAGAAATCACTTGATCCTGCTGCTGATTGCCAAAACCTTCGATCGTCCAATAGATGATATCTACTGCTCTTTTAATATCAATACCTTCTTTAAATTGAGATGTGTCGATATCCGAAAAAAACTTCTTATAGCTTTTGGACAGCATTTCTTTATTTCTGCGTTCAAGTTCGCCTTTCACTTCCTCAGCCTCTTCCATGTAGGCCGCTTTAAAAAAATTTAATATTTCAGGATATACATCAAATAACTCAAATTTAATTAATGTGATTTGACGCAGCTTAATGAAGATATCCCTTTCTGACCAATCCAGTTTTTCCGATATTTTTTCAGAAAACACCTCCATCAAGTGATCATACAAAAATAAATACATATCTTTTTTATTATTAAAATAATGAAATAACAATCCCTTGGAGATGTCAGCTTCCTTGACAATTTCGTTTGTTGAGGCATTACGGTAGCCTTTTTGTGCGAATACTTTTGTTGCCGCATTTATGATCCGATCCCGTTTCTCCGGATCTAAACTTAAAAACTTGGAAAACATTTTTTGTCTCCTTCACTTCATTTTTGACCGAATCGGTCAACTACAATTTCATTATATCCCTCTTGACCAAACTGGTCAATAAAGTATAAGAATTTTTTCAGCATTTTATGCCACAAAAAAAGATCAGCCTGAACGTTAAGTTCAGAACTGACCTTTAAAGAATTCAACTAAGCTTTGCCAGACGCTCATAAACGTCCTTTAAATTTGCACAGCCTGAATTCTGCACTTTTTCACTTAATATACACCATAGCTGCGCGGTAAGCTTCGCATCCCCGAGCGCATGATGGCGGCCAATCACGGGAATGCCATGATATTCACACAGCTCTTCTAATTTGAAAAGAGCCTGATCAGGTTCTGCCACCCTGTAAAGGAAGGACGTATCCAATATTTTATGCTTAAAAGGAGTGCGGTACAACTTCCAGCAGCTGTGGCGCATAAAGCTTTTTTCATGATTTGCATGATGGGCAACAAGCGGCATATCCTTAACAAATTCAAAAAATCTGATCAAAACGTCCGCTAGGGAAGGTGCTTCAACTAATTGACCCTCAGATAACCCGGTTAGTTCCTTTATTTCTGGAGGAAGATGTTTATCATATTGCACGAGGGAATAAAAACAATCTTTGTCGCAAATTTCCCCTCCGATTATTTTAACTGCTCCAATGGAAATGATTTGATCACCTTTATCCGGATAAAACCCTGTTGTTTCGATATCAAACACAACAACATTTAACTTTCTGATGGGTATGGCCATTGAATCGGCATTTTCCAGTTCCCTTTGCATTTGCCTGATAAACGCCATATGCTGAGCGTTCTGTCCATTCAAGCCCCCAAACATATTGGAATGAAGCTTCCCTTGAATTCCTCTGACAAATTGTACAAAAGGATCGAATCCCATTACACTACACCCTTTTCAACGGTCCTGATCACAAATTGATGAAGCTTTTTTCCATCCCTTAAAATACTTCTTAATTCATTTCTCTCCCCCTTCGTTAAGCTTTTTAATTGCAGGAAGTGGGTATCATCGTAGGTATCAGTTTGTTTATAGGCCAGAAGCCGCCATTTTAATAAAGTGGCAAAATTGTTTTGGTATCTGTTCATTACTGCACCATAGTCTTTCATATCTTGAAGCTTTTCCAGCCTGGCAATCGTTGAAGTTTCAAATATCCCTTCTTTGATAGATAGAATCCGAACCGCATTTACATAAGGGATAAATGCGGTGTATTTGAGATCCAGCTTACCTTGATGGGTTCCTTTTTCCTCCGGAAGAAGCTGGCCAAGCGGACCAACCGCATTTTTCATATGCATACTCGTTTCCATCAGCCGGCTCAGCAGATTGGGATCATGGTTAATACGATTATGAATGAGTGATTTTAATTCTCCAATATATTCATTTTCACCAGCCAGCGCTCGGCTATCGTAGAAAATATGCAGATTTCTCATTGTTTGCAAGCTTCCTTCTTCCATCCAATCTGATATCTGTTCCTTCCACTCCACTAAATCCCTGCACCATATCGGGTTGGAACTCATTACCTTTCCTTCGCAGCAGGGGTATCCAACTGTCTCAAGTCCTTCTGCTATCTCCTCGCCCAGCTTCAAAAAGTATGTTGCAGCCTCAGGATCTTTCGCTTCATATATCAGCCCATGGTCCTGGTCGCTTAAAAAGCCTTGTTCCTTTCTCCCCCCGCTTCCCGTAGCGAACCAGGCGAACTTCCATGAGGGCAATTTTTCATTATTCATTCGATCCAAGGCTATATCAAAAACTGTTTTCATAACACGATCATGAAACTCATTCAGCGCATAAGTATCAGACCGAAAATTCAAGATTTGTTCATCTTTCCATTTTTTCAGGGATTGATAAGATTTATTTCCGCAAGTCATCCGGACACTTCCTTTAAGGAAGCCCGTATTTTGAAGGTTTACGAGCTTAACCTTTTGTTTTCTTCAGCAATGAATACTTCCGGGTATCCATAGCTGCCGTGTTCACTTAAATCCAATCCCATAATTTCTTCTTCCTCTGTTACACGAAGTCCTCCCATTAACTTCTTGGCGACTGCCAGAGTAATGAAAGATACAGCAAATGCATAAAGTCCGGATACTGCTACCCCCATAAATTGTACGCCCAGCTGTTCAAAACCGCCTCCGTAAAATAACCCTGGCTTTCCAACTGTGGCCAGCTCTGGTGTTGCAAAGAATCCTGTAGATAAAGTTCCCCAAATTCCTGCTGCACCATGGACCGACAAAGCATAAATAGGATCGTCGATTTTTCTCTTTTCAAAGAACCTGACACTATAGAACACAAGGATTCCAGCCACAAGCCCAATTACAACTGATGCCCATGTATCAACAAAAGCACAAGAAGCAGTAATGGCAACCAAGCCTGCCAAAGCCCCATTAAGCATGGTCGGTACATCTGATTTGCCCATTACCATCCAGGAAATAATCAATGCAGCTACAGCGCCAGCTCCAGCAGCCAGGTTTGTGTTCAATGCTACAAATCCAAAGAAGCCATCTTCAACTGATAAGGTGCTGCCGGCGTTAAATCCAAACCAGCCGACCCAAAGAATCAGTACGCCCAATGCAGTATAAACTTGGTTATGTCCATATATGTTGTTTGCTGAACCATCTTTATTGAATTTTCCAATACGCGGTTTTAGCAAAATAGTGGCAGCCAGCGCTGCCATAGCACCTGTTAAGTGAACAACTGTAGAACCGGCGAAATCCTGCTTGCCATGCTCTGCAAGCCACCCGCCGCCCCAGATCCAATGTGCAACAACCGGGTAAACAATTGCGGAAAACAATATAGTAAAAATGAGGTAAACGGATAATTTTGCACGTTCGGCAAATCCGCCTAGCGCGATCGTGATGGCAATGCCAGCAAATGCCAGCTGAAAAACGAAGAATACAGGAGAAGATAAGCCCATCCCTTCAAGCTCAGCACCCGAGTAGAAGAAATTTGAAAGTCCGACTAAAAAGTTGGCATTATCACCAAATATGAAACCAAAACCTACAGCCCAAAACACAAGTGAAGCAAGCCCGAAAGTAAAAATGGTTTTGCCTGCAATATGGCCGGCATTCTTCATTCTTGTCGAACCAGCCTCAAGCATAATAAATCCGCCTAACATGAAGATAACTAAAATGGCTCCTAACATTACCCATAAACTGTTCATTAAAAACGTGGCATCCAATTTTATTTCCTCCCTTAGTTAATGATGTAAGTAATATTAATATATTCATGTTATATTTTCTTACATCATTTAATTTAATCTTATTTTATCCTAATTTACCAATATGTCAATGTGTTTTTTATAATTTTCTAAATTTTATGTTATAAAACCTCACATGTTAATTATGTTTTGATGCAAAATTATTGGCAAATTTAAAATGGTATCTGCCTTTCATTAATCGGTTAAGTTAAAAACGAGCATGTATTTGCTCAAAAAATCGTCGGGAGTGATGTATCATGGCAAGAAACAAACTTTTGGTGCCCGGTGCAGAAAATGTATTGGATCAAATGAAGCAAGAAATTGCCAATGAGTTTGGTGTTCAGCTTGGTGCTGATACGACCGCACGAGCAAACGGTTCTGTCGGGGGAGAAATGACAAAACGTCTTGTCGCCATGGCAGAACAGCAGCTAAGAAACCAGCAAAATCTTTAACATACGGCTTCTTTAGCTTGGCCGGCCCTAAACAGGGGCCGGCTTTTAGAATCGCGCTGTTTTTTCACTAAAATCAGTGGTTTATTCGCTAATTTACAAGTTTGTTCGCTAATTCCCCTGTTTTATTCGTTGGTTTTTGTGATTTGTTCGCTGGTTTCAATGAATTATTCGCTACGCCATAACTTTGTAAATATTTTCCACCCAGTTAAAAACTGCGAATAAACGGTCCCCCCACGCTGCAAAATAAAGCAGAGAAAAGGAGGTTATGACCATGACAAACAAAAATGACAATCGCGAAAGAAAAAACAAATATCCAAATAACAAAAAGCAGGACACTGAATTCTCAAAGGATACGGATATTCGCAGTGAAATAACAAAAAGGGATATGCAAAAGTAACCTGCATTCTATTTTTAAGCATTTGGATACCCTGACCACGGGCGGTCCGACGCTCCTCCCGGGGTCTTCCTTTGATCCGCACTCCTGCAGGACTATGAATAAACAACAATAAGCTTTAACAGAGCCAAGCATTAAAAAAAGGCTCGTCAAAAGACGGCCTTTTTAAGTAAAAAGTTTATATAATAAGTAAATAGCTCCTACCAGGAGCCATACGTAGGTACCTGGTCATATTGGAGGCAGTGATTTTGCTTTTTTCCCCTCAACCTGAGAGGAGGGTCTGCTAATGCCTCAGGTTCCAGTTTTGCAATCTTCAGCATTATTCTTTTTTTCTTCAAGCATGTTCATTCCCCCTCCTAAAAGAGTCATGTAAAGGCTCATTTATCATCTATTTTATACCTGGATAGGTATGATGTAAAGGTTTAAATTTTTTTCTGCCCTATTGATGAGATCCTAATGTCTCCTTACAAAGCCCGACAACTCTTCTTTCTCTTTAGGCGGCCTTTTCTGTAGTAAAAAATCCCTCTGCAAAAGCAGCGGGATACTTAATTAATCTAGGTATTGCTGCCTGCTCTTTACTGCTCTCAGGGTAGTTTCCATGCTATGCACAGTAGACGCATATACTCTCGTTTCAAAAACAAAAGCAAAAAGTGCAGTGCCCAGCGCCAGGTGGAGGACGGCCCATGAAACTTCAATGTAACTAATGATTGTGATTATGCCGATGAGTATTTGGCCCATCACAATTAATGAGGCTGCCATTAGCCTATTTTGCAAACCAGCATTCCATCTTTTCTTAAAAGATATATATGTAAGAATAAATATATAAAATGCTAAAACACCAGCTAGCAGCCTGTGGCCTGTTTGGAACATCCCCGGTATGGATGCAGGAATAAACCCATTACCACACTCGAGCCAGCCGCATGCCAATCCAAATGCCTGATGCTTTATATAAGCACCCAAAAATAAAGTCAGCACCACTAGCAATAAAACAACATTTAGATGGGACGATACTGCTGTATTCTTTCTGTTTTTACCCAGCGAAAGCTGATTTCCATTCCCGAAAGCGATTTTTCCCCATATCCATATTAGATTTGCCAGGAAAAGCATAGCAATGATCAGATGAATGGAAACAACAATGGCCGGTAAATCGAGCAGAACGACTACTGCTCCTAATAGTATTTGAAGAATGAGAAGAATCATTAATCCCCAGGAAGCCGATTTTAAATCCGGGTCAGGTCTGGATTGTTTAATTTTAAGAAATAGCGCAACAGAAATAATCCCAAGTATTGCGCCAATTACCCGATGAGCAAATTCAATTAAAGTATCCCCTTCAAGAATTGGTATCACCAGTCCATTACATAAAGGCCACTCTGGCCCGCAGCCCATACCAGACTCAGAGGATGCTACATAGCCCCCAAATACGATTAAGATGTATGTCAAAATAATTGTTATGAAAGCTAAACCCTTTACGCTCAATCCATGCACCCCTCTTGCAAATGTTTTCAAATTTGTCACTATATTAACAAAAATCAGACAAAGTTTCGGTGACATGGGTCACAAAGAGGAGGAGGAAATAGAAGTCAGACGAGTCATTTGAGCAGTTATTACTCCACCCCAAAAAAAACAGTCCATCAAAACGATGAACTGTTTTTCTCCCTTATTCCTGTATAGTTTTTATTGCTTTAAAAATATCCTGCTAAAAATAGTTACATTTTCTACTATTCTAATGGTAGTTTTTCAAAGCCCATACCCGGTTTTTCAGGAACGATAATATAATCGTTCTGTATGTCCTTCAGGATCGATGATATCCTGTTTCCAATAGTGCGTGGATTGTGCTGTATCACCTGGAAGAGTTATGTTGAAGAGTATAGTATTTTAATTTCCATTCTATCTAGCGGAAAACATTTTCTTTTTCTAAGAGATATAAGTATTGATTTTCCCTGTTTGGATCTTTGACTAAATCAGTTACAATCCAGCCTTCGTTTATATAATGGATAAAAACGTCTTTTGTACTTTCTCTCCATTTTAATGCAAGTGAAAAATTCTCTTTCTTGATGTCCTGAAAATTCCCTGGTACGGGTACGAGAAGCTTATCGCCGGCATGAGACAAGTCGGTTTTTAGTGGAACAGAATGACCGTTTTCAGAACGGGTTTCTATCACGATCGGCAATTCAAAAGTTTTCTTGCTCCAATTTGATGCTTGTTCTTTAATTCTCCACTCCACTAAAAAGCGGTCAGTTGGAACTCCCGCATTCATTTGATCTGACATTTCTCCATAGGCATTTTCAAAATATCCCGTACACACCGCACCAAGTTTATGGAGATTTAAATTGGCATTTACTGTTTCCAGTGGATCGTACGTCCAGGAAATGAGTTCATACCCTTTTTCCAGGGCTGTTTCTTTTTGGGCTACTTTCAGCTTTTCCCCGATTCCAAAAGAGCGGTAGTCAGCATGAATCCCAAGGCTATGAGAACATAAATAGACCTTATTTCCATCAAATCCAGGAAAGCTGTACTGAAAACCTATTAAGGCTTCTTTAAAAAAGGCCCCTAATACAAATCCGCCATTTTTGACTGTTGCCACAGTATGATTTACTGGCACTGCATCTTCCACGCTCCAAATGCGTGTTTCCAGCTGATATACAGCTTCCAATTCTTCAACCGTATGAAGGCTCCTGATTGACAGTGATGATAATAATTCTTTCTTCAAATTCTTCCCCCCGGCTGAGTCTAGTTGATTCACCATTGCAAAAATAATCCCATTTCTCATTAAAATATAATATGTGCAATAACCACTACGATTGGCAGCGTAATGATTGTACGCAGCAAGAAAATAAGAATTAAGTCTTTAATACTGACGGGAAGCTTTGAACCAAGCAGCAGACCACCCATTTCAGACATATAAACAAGCTGTGTGACAGATACACAAGCAATTACAAATCTTGTCAATTCACTTTCAATTCCACTTCCAATAACTGCTGGCAGGAACATATCCGCAAATCCTACTACCATTGTTTGTGCTGCTTCTGCCGCTTCCGGTATTTGCATCAGTGCAAGGATTGGCTCAAATGGTTTTCCAAGTATCGTGAAAGCAGGTGTATATTCAGCAACAACCAATGCCACCGTACCAATCGCCATAACAATCGGCAATACACCCAGCCACATATCAAGGACATTTTGGAAACCTTCCTTGACCACTGCCGCTGCACCTTTATTGGTCTGCGCTTTTTTAACCGCATTATTAATGCCCCAATTTACTGCGGATACATTAGCAGGAATGGAAGTTTCCTCTTTAAGTTCTGTGCCTTCATAGCCCGTGTTCGCTTTTCTCGATAGCGGAGGAATACGAGGCATGATAATAGCCGCCGCAAGTCCCGCAAGAATAATCGTAAAATAATAATGAAGGAAATATTGCTCCAGGTTCATGTATTGAATGATAACAATTGTAAAAGTAATAGAAACAACTGAGAAAGTGGTAGCAACGACAGCGGCTTCACGCTTCGTATAATAACCGTCTTCGTATTGCTTCGTTGTCAGAAGGACACCAATTGTACCGTCTCCCACCCAGGAAGCCAGACAATCAAGGGATGAACGGCCCGGGAGCGTGAAGACAGGCCTCATCACTTTAATAAGCAATGCACCAAAGAATTCAAGCAATCCAAAGTTTAAAAGCAAAGGCAATAATAAACCGGCCAAGAGAAAGGTCGTAAAGAGAATCGGAATTAAATCATAGATTAATAACCCGCCGGTATTTTCAGAATAAATCGGTTCAACGCCCATTTCAAACAAAGTTATAATAGCAAAAACCATTCCAAGGAATCTCGCTGCAAGCCAAAACTTGCTGACATTGAATAGTTTATCTAGAAAAGGGCTATTCAATATAAATGAAGGCTTAAATACTGTAGCGATTAATGATCCAATTACAGATAGACTGATCACAATGACGGTGATGGCATAAACGGAATCACCCAATAAAGCTCCTATCTGGCCTGCCAAATATGCTACGGGAATGGTAATGCCTTCCCCATCACTGATTGGCACCATAAATAACAATATTCCCACTAAAGACGGGATTAAAAATTTCAGATAGTCTCCTGTCGCATACGATTTCAGCTGTACTTGTTCACCTTCTGGCATTTTCTTAGAAAGACTGCTCATTCGTATGTACCCCCTTTAATTTTCTCTTTAATTCCCCTTTGTTCATCACTACTCAAGAAATAATTCTTTTTCAGCATACAGAATCTCAAGCTTTTGCTGCCTTTTTGTAATTCTTTCATGGTCCCGTTCTTGTATTCCTGCGATAATCACCTCAAGCAAACTTACAACTGATGCTATGGAGTGATGGCCAGAATCCATATATTCGTCAGTAGTAAGTGTGACTGCAGCCATTTGCCCCACAGGCGATAGCTGGCGGTCTGTAATGGCAATGATCCGTGAACCCTGTTTTTCAGCATAAGAAGCCAGCTTAAAAGAATCCCTGCGATATCGCGGAAAAGAAAAAATTACAGCTGCGGCATGCTCTGTTAAATCGCACACATCCTCAGGCAAAAAACCGTTTGGACCTGAAATAAACACATTTCCCCTTAACTGCTTAAGCGTGTAATAAAACCAGTATGCGGCCGCAAAAGAACTGCCAAAACCTCCTATATAAACCCTGTCTGCGTGAATTACAGCATCAATCGCTTTCCAGATCTCATCATCATTAACCTGATCAAGCAATTGCCGAAGTATTTTCCTCTCTTGATCAATTACTCTCCTGAACAAATTTTCTTCTTCATCAGTCTCTGATGAAGAAAGCTCTTCGCATGGTGTGTGCTGTTTACCTGCAAGCCAGTCTTTTCTGACCAAATCCTGCATTTGGGAATAGCCGCTGAATCCTAGGGCATATGCGAGCCGGATCACGGTTGTTTCACTGACTCCCACTTTCCTTCCGATCTGAAATGCTGTTAAAAGCACCGCTTCATCAGCATGATTCATAAAAAATTCAGCTGCTTTTTTCTGACCAGGAGAGAGTGAGGAATAGCTCGCTTTAATCATTTGGCTTAATGTTTTGATATTCATGCTATCTCCTCTTGAATAGTGCAGGAAAAACTTCTTATGCAAAGTATAAAGCATTAAATACTTCTCCCACAAGAAGATTTTCTACTATTCTAAATTATATTTTTATTCCTATTAATCTATAAGACCTATTTTTTCTTCGAAGGAAATCCTTCTTTACAAAATATTAAAGGATGAAATACTTCTTTTGCAAGGAAAAAATGTATTTTTAAATAAAAAAATTTATTTTTATACATTAAAATACTCAATGACCCAAAGGGTCCCTTTCACTGCTTACGTGTAAAAAATGATATAGTAGTTAAAAAGTCAGGAGGTACAAAATGATTGCCAGATGGCTGGGCGTTAATATTTTTACAATTCTTTTGATTCTGCTGTGGAGCTGGTATCAGGGGTATGATTCAAACAAAATCTTATTGGGGAAAGTACTGGCACAGGCAGCTTTTATTTTATTTTTAATAAACTTGAATATGTATTTCATATTCCTCCTTATCCGAAAAAGCAAGATAAGGAAAGTAAAAATAACCCTTGCGAAGATATCGAAAAGAATGATGAAATATCATGTTGCTATTGCTGCTACAGCATCACTGCTTATAATCGCACACGCTGTGATTATGATAACTGCCCTATTTGAAGATCTTTGGAAAGCTAAAACAGCAAGCGGATTGATTACATGGATCGTTTTGGCTGTTCTCTTATTTAGCGGTTTATTGCGGAGAAGGAAGTCTACGGGAATGCGAAGAAAATTTCATTATATAATGGCCTTTTTATTTTTCGGGTTTGTGTTTTTTCATGTTTTTATATAAAGGTATATGGCCCAATTATATTTTATTGTTCTTTAAGTGGATGGATTTGTAGTAAACTTACCTTTTTTGCGCCAACTCCACTTATCTTCCTCCACCTCCGGAACTACATCATTTCATAGGTTATACATGGGATAACTTCTCATCAATAGCTGCCATCTCAATGAAAATATTACATAAATAGAATTTAATAATAATAAAATTTAACAAATTAACCTGCCATTCTATCCTTTATGGAGTTGAAACCAAAATTGCAACCTAAAATGATGGGGGTGTCCCAAAAGTATAGCTTTTGGGTACCCTCTTTTTCCAAAACAATCGCTCTATAAAATTGGCCCGTTGATTTCCGCTCCAGGGACTTAGCGAACGAGGCGGTCCGGGAGCCTCCTCGGTGCATTCGCACCTGCGGGGTCTCACGGTGACTCGCTTCTCCCGCAGGACTTTGAATAAACATCTCTGAATATACACCGCACGAAGAAAATGCGAATGCATTCTCGAGGATCGCCCTTTCCGCTCCAATCAACAGGATGCAAGAATCAATATCAGCAATACATCAAGGTGAAAAAAGAAGAAAATGTGAAGGCATTCCTTTTAAAAAACTTTATTAAAAACAAAGATGCAAAGACCGTTCAGATCTCCATCGAGATCCGAAAGGAGCAGATTAGAACGAATATCTCCTCTAATTTTGTATAATTAACCCGAAAATGAGGAAAAATGCATTCAAAACAAAAAACTGACTCAAAAGAGTCGTCTTTCAACGACCTTTTGAGTCAGCCTTTTTGCTATACTTTAAGCCGGTAGACAGGTTCAGGATGAAATGCCTGAAAAATCTCACCAGTTGGTTCAAAGCCAGCTTTTTCATATACTCTAATGGCTGGCTCATTCTCTTTGATAACCGATAAATAGATTTCATCACAAACATACATTTCTTTCATTTCCTTTATTACCAGGTTAATCGACGGGGTTCCGTAGCCTTTTCCCTGAAACTGATGCCCAAGCATAAGGCTGACGAGTTCATAGCGATTTTGCTCTTTGTCCAGCCCATGTGTAGCAAAGCCAATTACCATATCACCATCATATATTGCTTTGCAAGTCCATCCATTGACTGAAGCCAATGCGATAAAAAAAGCATTGGATCCTACCATTCTTTCGAATATCTGAAATTTCTTTTCCTGCTCTTCCTCAGATTTGAGGTTAATGATGTCAAAAAAGTTTTTCTCTGTTACAGGCTTTAATTGTAAATTCATGCATACTCCTCTTTCCCTCTTTACAAATAATTCACCTATAGAATTCGTGTTAATCAAGATATTTCCTTTTTATTTAGGAAAATATGTTTTTACATATTTAAAAACCTCCCTTTTCATCAAGGAAGGTTTTACAGATTATTTATTTTTACGCTGCTTTGTCAATCTACCCAATAAAAATGCACCTGCTGCCACACCCAGCATTGTATTCGTTTTCTGGTTGAATACTTGCTTGGCAACAAGGTTTAGGTTTTGCGGCCTTTCTGCAAGGCGGCGCATAAAGTAGCCATACCAGTCGTTCCCGAAAGGAACATACGTACAGAAGTTATAGCCTTCGCTCGCAAGCTTTAACTGCATATCCTTTCTGAATCCATATAACATTTGGAACTCAAACTTTTCTTTCGGAATATTGTTAGCCCTTACAAATTCCTTTACATGATTAATAACTTTATGGTCATGAGTGGCAATGGATGTAAATTTCCCATTCAGCAAATGCCATTCTATAAGTTTAATAAAGTTTGTGTCAATTTCGCTTTTTTCCTGATAAGCAATTTCCTCAGGCTCTTTGTAAGCACCTTTTACAATACGAAGGCGGAAGTCTTGATATTTTTTGATATCATCCTCAGCACCAAAGAAGTATGCCTGGATAACCGTTCCGACGTTATCATATCCCCTCGACAGTTCATCGAGTATATCAAAGGAAGGCTGCAGACGTTTGGAGTCTTCCATATCCATATTCACAAAAATGCCATAGCGGCTGGCTCTATCCACGATCTCTCTTACGTTGTCAAGACAGAAAGTGTAATCAATATCAAGGCCCAATTG
This sequence comes from Bacillus sp. ISL-47, assembly GCF_018613175.1. Classification (NCBI taxonomy): domain Bacteria; kingdom Bacillati; phylum Bacillota; class Bacilli; order Caryophanales; family Bacillaceae; genus Bacillus; species Bacillus sp. ISL-47. Next base: position 27,862 of record NZ_JAGGQS010000022.1, read on the forward strand.
TGAAGGCTTTAGAGAAATATGTGCATCAACTTGATTTTTATGAATAGCTTCAATTACACCAAGTATTTGTTTTTTCGCTTCTGTCGCCTCTTCCTTCTTGTATACAAACTCCCCGAGGTTATCGACAGTACAAGAGATTCCATGTGCGTTAAGCTCTTTAATGCTGTGGATCGCTTCTTCTAAATTCGTTCCCGCAACAACACTCTGCGCCCCTAATTTCAATCCATACTTCTTTGCCGCAGTATTCAGAAATTCGTTTTGGGAGAGGCCTATAAATAGATCTTTCAACATAGAAATATCCCCTAACTCTTGTAAATTCACTATAATTATAGCATAGTTTTTTAATAAAATTTATTTTGTGAATTTTCCTATTTTAACGTTTCCCTATCGCCTAATAGGTAAAACATTCTTATGAGTTTTTGCAGCTAGTTTTACTTTATTGAATAAATTATATTATTATAAAGATAATGTTGATAGATTTCATCTGTGCTCACAAAGGAGCCAATAGTACTCCAAAGGGAGGTAGCTGACAGTTATGTTGTCATTACGTATCAAGGGACTGACTTGCAGCATATCGTTGTAAGCGAGACCTTTGCCATGTTGGTAAAGTGATTAGTATAGATTTTTCCAGACCTTTACCAGACAGATGGTAAAGGTTTTTTTGTCATCTTTAAAATGAGGAAAATTATATTTTAAAAGCTGAAGGCCCCTACACAAAGAGGACTTTAGCAACAATTACATATTAAATAAAGCTTGCCCTTCTCTTTACCAAGAGAAAAAAGAAAACCAAAATCAACATATTTCATAGGAAGAACCATGGTAATTTAACTACATACAAAAAGATCCTTGGCTATCATGGTTAGCCAAGGATCTTACCGATGATTCCGACTGGGTTCGAACCAGCGACCTCTACCCTGTCAAAGTGGCAAACAGCCACGGATACAATAAATTCATTAAAGGAAATCCCTTATATATCAAGGCTTCAGAAGGAATGAAGTTTGTTCTTTTAGGTTTAAAAAGGGCCATTGTTGACCGTGTTCGTCAACAATTCGTCAACAACTAGTACTTGTGCTCATTTTGATTTCTTATTCAACTAAAGCACCCGTTCGTTGAAAAATCACCTTCTCCTTTAGTGCGCATTTTTTCCGAACTGTGCAGCAAAACATTTATCCCCTAGTAGTCTGTCATATATACCCTTGCAAAAAAACTCCTTTTAAGTGAATATTTTCCTGCATGCAAATACATAATATCCTTATACTCTATTTCTAGTTAAAAGGAGTAACCCATGAATATTCAAAAAATGATAAGGAGTGTAGTTATGGGAATATTAAGTGGTAACCCCCAGGATGAACCCATGCATTATGGTGAGGTAATTTCGACTTGGACTCACCTATTGACTAATAATGGCCTAATTGCCGGATATCAGTCTTTTATTAACCATACTGGCGACCAAGACTTAAAAAAACTCATAGAAGAAGCGATACAGGGTTTGAAAAACGAAAACAATCAATTGCAAGAATTGTTAAAAGCAAATGGAATTGGATTACCACCTGCTCCCCCAGATCGCCCTAATGCAAATTTAGAAAGCATCCCAGTAGGAGCCAGATTTACTGATCCCGAAATAAGTGCATCAGTTTCAAAAGATGTAGCTGCTGGATTAGTTGCATGCAGTCAAGTAATGGGTCAAAGTATTCGTGAAGATATTGCTATGATGTATGGACAGTTTCATATGGCAAAGGCCCAATTTGGCTTAAAAATGTTAAATCTTAACAAAGAAAAAGGTTGGTTAATCCCTCCTCCTCTTCACTACAATGAATCTAAGGATTGCTAATGTATCAAGCGCCTCTTTTTAGGCGCTTTTTCATTATGAAGCCTATTTTTTTATTTCGCAGTTTGTGTCTAATACGACATAACAGTTTATAATTTTTGTTTAACAAACCTACCCAGTTAGGTCGAATAACAAAAATACCCCTTGTGTGCACTGGAGCTCTTGCCCCGTTTTAATATTACAATATATCACCATCTTGCGTTGTCCTTTTGGCTAACCCGAGTCCCCCCAAAAAAAAGGGACTATTATGGTATCCTACTCATTCAACTCTCCACCTTTGCTATTCCTAGCTTAAAAATAATTTTGATAAATGGAGTTTAAAGGTCATAAATAAGGGGTATAACTAATAGGTTATTTCTTTTTAAAAAGTAGAATTATTAGGGGGGCTCGAAGGAATGGATATGAAACAAGTTTTAAAGGAAGAGTTACTGCATTATATAAACGAAAATGGGAAACATTTTGAAAATAAATTACTAAATGAAGCAGTAAATGTTTCGGCTAAAATCAATGATATTTTAAGAATGGGAAACATTGATTTATTAAAAAATGCCAGGAAATTAATTTATTTCATAATTAACCGAAATAATGATGAATTAGTCTCTTTTGCTAAGCAGGAAGGGGTTGCTTGGGCGGAGCATTCATTAACACTTGCATTAAAATTAGAATGGGTTCAAGCAATTAGGAGAACTTTGTGGCAGATAATCAGTAAGCTTAACGTTGAAAAGGATCTAAAAATTCAGGATTCAGAATTTTTTGAATTAGAACAAGTAGTAAATGATCAAATCGATCAATTTCTTAACAATTTCTTCCTTAGTTACTCAGATTATAAAGACCAAATGCTCTTTAAACAGCGAGAAATCGTGGAACATTTATCAGTTCCAATTATCCCAGTCAGCGATACTGTCTCCGTTTTACCTTTAATTGGCTCAATTGACTCATTTAGAGTTCAAATAATAGAAGAGAAAGTATTAAACGAAATAGCTGTCACGAGAATCCAAACACTTGTTATGGACCTATCGGGTGTTGCTACGATGGAGAAGAATGTTATAGATGATTTTCGTATGATCATAGCTGGAGTGGATATGATGGGTTCCAAAACCGTCCTTACGGGACTTAGACCTGACCTTGTTAGAGAAATGGTACGTTACGGAATCAGCCTTCAAAAAGATGCAGAAACAAAAGGTACCCTCCGAGAAACGTTAAAGAAATACCTTTAATTAGTTTGAATTGGATTTATATAAGTCTGATAAATTTTAATAACCTGCTCTCGGATGCACAATAACGCATTTTTGGTCTAATGCAACATACCAGCACTATTATTCAACTAAACCGCCCCCGTTTGTTGAACAAGACATCAATGTTTTGCGCTCATTGAAAACAGAACGTTTGTTTGTGTATAATTAAATTAAAAAGGAAGTCACTAAAATGAGGGTAGTAATTGAAACAATGCTCAATATTGAAGGCAATAGAGGTTCAAGCCGCGGAGAGTTTTTCGTTCGAGACCGAGATTTTAAAGATAATCCAAACTTTGCAATTGCAGTTGTAGTTGTAGCATACGAGTGGATCCAGCAGCAATGGCGTGAATCTGGGTGTAGGGACTTGGTCATTGAGATGGTTACCTGGAACGAGGAGAATGATATTACTGTGGATGTAAGACGGATTGAGCCAATTGTTAAGGATGACCTTCCTTTTTAGCAAAATAAAAAAGTCAATTATCAAATCGACTTTTTCATCCCGCAATTACTGCACTCTCTAAGGAATTCACCATTCCCTACTTTTGATTTAAAATGAGAATTACCACAGTAGTCGCAGCGTCCAGCTTGTTTATCAGGCAATTCATTGTAGGTGTAGACTTTATCCAGATCAATATTATCGTAATCGTATTCCATGATGTCACCCCAGAAGATACTATATCAAATGGAATAGGAAAATAATAGCCCTCTCAGATTGATATGATCCCCTTATAGTANNACTATAAGGGGATCATATCAGTTGAGAAGGGCTTTATGATTTCTTATTGAACTAAACCAGCTAATAGTTTGTCAATATTTTTCAATAAAAACTTAAAATATCCCATGCTATACTAAAAATATGCATGCCAAATAACCTTCCACTATTCTGTTCTTGGAAGGATTTGTGTTACTTAGTTTAATTTTGATTCTAAGCTATATCTTGGAAAGTCGTTCTGTGTTTTAAAAGGGCAAATATCCAGTGTAAAAGCTTATTTACACAAGCCATAACAGCTACTTTAAAAGGTTTTCCTTCATCACGCTTTTTATCATAAAACTCTCGTAATTTCTTATTTCGAGGCATGATTTCATCGCTTGTTTTGCTCTTACGACAGTCACGTATAGCACAACGAACAGCCATATATAAGGCGTGACGAAGCCTACTGGATCCTCTTTTTGTGATTCGATTTTTGGTGGCTGTAAACTTACCAGATTCGAATACACTTGGGTCAACTCCAGCGAAAGCTACCAGCTTTTTAGGATCAGTAAATCGATCTATCTCCCCAATTTCTGAAATGATCGTGGCAGCGATCTTTTCTCCTATACCAGGGATAGATTTGATAATATTATATTCTTCAACTTCTTTTGCGAGGGCATCTATCTCAGACTCTAATTTGGATAGGTGCTCTTTGTATTGAAGAATTAAGTTAATATACATTCCAAGACTTAATATATGACTCTGATAAACCGTCTTTTCAAAAGGATTTCGTTTTGCCGCAGCTTGAGCTCAATAGCTTTTTCATTTGCCCATCTATAAGATCGACTCTTACATAATTCAGCGATTTTATCTGCTAGTGTTTCTTTACTTACCGCTAAAATATCCTCAGATGAGGGAAACTCTGAAAGAGTTAAGAGTGATACGATTGAATATAAGTCACCAAAAACCCCTCGATATTCGGGGAAGACTTGGTCTAGGATTGCTTGAAATTGTAGCTTCGTTTGGACGAACACCCCAGTAATATTCTCGTGTTGTCTTGTAAGGTTCCGAAGGTTTAATAGTTGGACTCCTCGTTTTTTATATGGCTCCAGCTCCTCTTTATAAAACAGTTCACAGAGGTGGTAAGCATCAACGGCATCTGTTTTTACTTTCCGAAGACTTGAACTTTTAGCCTTATAAGAAATCAGTGGATTAATGATGATCAGTAAATATCCACGGTCCTCCAAATATTGAACAACAGGGGAATGATAATGTCCTGTTGCTTCTAAAACAATAGGTGGTTTCTGACCAGTTTGTCTCTTTACTTCCTCCAGAAATTCTACAAGTAAACCAAGACCTTCAACAGTATGCGAAACTTTAAAACTCTTACGGTACGGTTTACCTTTTTGCAAAAATGCTTGAACTTGGCTTTCCCCTTTGGAAACATCCAGACCAATGACTGGAATCATTTATAAATCCTCCTCCTAAACTAATGATTTGCCAGTACCCCTAATTCCTCCATGCAGTGTCACAGCTTCGCTTGTTATACGAGATCTATGTCCCAACCAGCCTCAAACATGTTTCTACAAGTAGGGGGCGAACGGTTTAGCTGACGGGGTCAAAGCCCCACGGGCAGGTACGTTCTACCCTGGCTACTGATATAATAAGACCAAATAAAAAATGGTCAACCAGAAATATCTGGTGACCTTATAATACGGAGGGCAGGTTAGTTTAAGTACAATTCTTCATAAAGTTAATGAAAAGCCTTTCTTTCTAAAACAACTAACGCACCGAATCATTTGACTCAATGTGTTAGTTTTATAATTAATTACACCATTCATTTTCGACACCTTGGCATCGGCTTGGTTCTATTGTGCTTGGATGGCTCTCTTAATACACGAGTTTTCAAGTGGTGTTCACTGTCAGTTCAGCATAATGTTTACTTTCTTTTTAAAACGTTTGTTGAAATACAAAGATTTAGACATAATAATTCCGATTCTCTTATCTCAATAACAAATTGAGAAGTTTTACTAGAAGGGTTTGCTGATGGAAAAATTTTATGTGAAAAAGGGTTGACGCGGCAGCTCTTTTTCTTGTTTCACAACGTGGCAGTTTACTTAAGTTGAAGAAGATACTCTCTAAGCTCGAATATGAGTTCTTTTTCTTTGGGGAAATATCAACATGATTGTTTAACAGAACTAAAAAAATAAAGCCGCTATAAGAAGCGGCCTCTAATTTCTTTATTTTATTTCTGCAAATCTTTTGAAGCAGGTTCTTTAGGCTGTGGTGGTGATAAACGTTCTAAAGCATCCGCAATTCTTCGCAATTGTTTAACCATTTCTTCGGATTGTTGATCGTTCATACCCGTTTACTTCCTCCCCAAGTCGTTCAGACTTAAAGTAACTATAACATAAACCTACTTATTTTAAACGCTCTGTTAAAGAGGATGTATTAAATAAATATTGCTATATAAAGATGTAAAGAGGTATATCAAATCTTATGTAACTGATTATTATTGTTTGTGGAAATTCTTATTAAGCAAAAGGGGCATATTAGTGGAACAAGACTCCATGTGCAAGAAACGTCAAAACGTAAGAATCAACTGCTTTAAATTAGGTTTATAAGGGATGAGATTGTTGAATTTGGTGGCAAACTAATAGAATAAGGAAGTTTGCAAAGACTAAATCCCTTTAAAAACCAGGTAAAGTAGGAGTAAATAATGAGTATAGAGATGAAAAAAGAGCATCTTATCCAGTATGGTTTAAAAGTGTTTGAAGAAATTGGGGCTGACGAAATTTGCAGTATCTGTATTAGAAGTGGAAATTCTTGTTGTCAGGGATGTGAATTTTTGAAGGATAAGGAAGGTTGTCAAAAAAGGAACACATCTTGTACTGCATGGTTATGCGGCTTACAAAAACATTATTTTAAAAATATTGGGTTATTGGATGATTGGGAAAAATTCTGGACAGAAATTCCAGGGAAATTACACCGTGGAGATGTAACTCCTGATTGTGTAAAAGTGAATACATTCCTTAAAGTTAAACACCTAAATAAAAACCCAGGAAAGTTAATGGCTGATACTTTCAAAACTTTTGTGAAAGATGGTGGTAACTTAGAAAAATTAGAGAGAAATTTACAACACGATTTTGTTATGGAAAAACTATAAATATCTACTGCTTGTAATCGTTTTAGGAAAAAAAAGAAAATTGCAGCACATAGAAATTGAATAGGGCTGGAAATTCATTAGATGTATTGGTATAAATTAAAAATGATTATATTATGGTTAAAAGGCTGTTGAGACAGCCTTCTTTTTTATTCGTTACGAAATTGATTGTTAAAGACTTGGTACGGTATGTCGTATTGTTGTGATTTATCGAATAATGCAGTACTGGTTATTCTGAAGCATACTTAATTATGCCATGTAAATAAACGGAGTATTCTCGCTGTATGCATTCTCTTAACTTGATTTTTCCTTCATTTTCTAATTCTGCAACTAATTCTTCAATCTTTTTATCATCTTGTTTTGCAGTCTTTGGAATCTCTGTCGCAAACAAATTACCTCGACTGGAATTGCGTAGATTTTTTAATAAATCAGCTTTATTTAATACATTCAGCATAAATCATTCCTCCTTGGTTCTTTCGAGTAGGTGTTAAAAAAAGCGTTAATCAGACATACTGACTAACGCTTTGCGAAGTAAAAAATATCTTGTTGGATGCTGCTCCGGAACTTGGTTATCGCTACAGTTATTAAGTTCAATTAGTAAACGTCCAAGTTCTTTAATAAATAGTAAGCATTCAAATTCACTTACCATAGCGTACTCTCCCTTACATAGGATAAAACACTATGTCAACAAAGACTATCACAGTCTTCATATATATACGATCGAGTAATCTAACTAAAACATAAAAAAGCTGTGGAAATACAATAGCAAATTTGACATACGCGGGAAAATTAACCTTCCCTTTATTGGTAATCCGACACGATTCATATTGTTTTTGCTTTTATTGATTTTTTAAGAAAAAGTAGTTGACACTGAAAATAAATTTATGATATTATTAAAAATTTGATAAAAAATAATATATGTGTTAAGGTTAAGAAGGTTACCATATATGGAGGTGGATTATTTGTTTCAAATTGGCGATAACATTGTTTATCCAATGCACGGAGTAGGTATAATTAAAACCATAGAAGAAAAGGAAATCTCAGGGGAAAAACAACAGTATTATGTCATAAAAATGTTAATCGGTAATATGCAGGTCATGATTCCTACGGGTAAAATATTGAGTTCAGGTATACGCCCTGTTACTGACATAATTGAATTAAAACACATCATAAACATTTTTCATCATGGAGAATCAGCTAGATTACTGCCGTGGAAACAAAGGTATAAAGTGAACACGGACAAAATAAAAACGGGTAAAATACAAGAATGTACTGAAGTTGTACGTGATTTAATGCGTATGAAGAAAGAAAAAGCACTTAATACAAGCGAAAAAAAAATGTTAGATAATGCACATGAATTTTTGATTAGTGAACTGGGATTAATTAAAGGCATTACTGAAAATCAAATAAAAAGTTTCTGTTAAGGTTAATTTAAGATAATATTACATCTCCCGAAAATATCCTGAATTTTTTTGGGAATATGTTTATTATTAAAAGTAAATCTTTTTAAAGACATTCAACTTCTCCAACTAACTTTTAGAGCATTAACCTCTTTTGTTATTTCTACAATCTAACCCATTTTTATTATTTAAATTTCCGTTACGAACCTTTGAAGTTTCATCAAACAACTCGATAAATAGTCACTTGATTTTTGCAATCCTGATTCACACTGGCACGGACAAGGAGCCGTAAGGATGAAAGAGAGGTAGGGCTTTCATTGTTTTAGGTATACAATATATTATTTAAGTCATTATTTCTAGAAGAAAAAACAATCAATCTCACTTCTATCTTTAAGAATTTTTTACATCTACTTGGACAGTGAAAAAACGAATTGGTAACACCAAATTGTCAACTACAAAAATGGTTTCCAGACCAGGAAATCATTTTTTATTTTATTTACATAACAATAGTAAAGATTACTGATGATGGTTTTAAATCCTTTGATGAAGGGCAAATTGAAATCTCTTTAATCTTTCATTATTAGTATAAAAATAAACGTGATTCTTACAATTGTTAAATGATTAAAATTTGTTTATTAATGAACAAATCTAATAAAATTGTCCATTATCTATGTGAAATAATTTATGTATGTAGTTGAACAGGATGGGAATACCTTTTAGCTCATGTTTTGCAGAACATAGTGGATTATGGTGTAGAGGAATATATAGTTACAAAATCAGATTGTGAAAGAATGTACTTAAGCTAACGGGTAGTTATCCTTTAAGAATTGGTTGCCAAAAACGGTAGCCTTTTTCTTATTGAGGCGAAGGTACAGGTTTGTAAAGTAATCGTACACATCTGGATTAATTGTTAAAAAATACATATCATAAACAATGGAGGTGGTATAATGAAAAACTCAAAATCATTTTATTTAGCTTTGTTAATTTTACCCTGGCTAACAGTGCCATTATTAGGTAGAAATTCATTTAAAAAATATCTTCCAGCAGCAATATTTATGAGTACATTTACAGAAGCAATAGATTTATTTGGGGAAAAGAAAAAATGGTGGCGATTTTATAAAGGAATACCACCTTTAGATAGTATGAACTTTTTTAATTTTGGTCCTTACATTGTTTCAAGTCTTTGGATATTAAAATTGACTTATGGGAAATTTCCAATTTATTTAATTTCTAATACGATACTTCACATTTGTTTTATCTATTTAGGGGGTGTAAAACTTGTAAACCGTTATAAAATATTTTCTTTAGAAAAATTAACCAAATTCCAATACTTAATAATCGACTTCTTAAGGGCATTATTACTTTATAGTTATCAATACATCATTGATTTCAGCCATAGTAAAAAAAGACATTCTAACAAATAAGCAAATTGTATAACGAATTTGTAAAAATTTTCAAGCAAAACACTATTCATATCCTTTTTATATTGCAAATTGTGAAGGAATTCACTTAAACTAATGGGTGCGTTTCTTCAATTAGAGAGTAAAAATTAAGCCCTCCACTAAAGAAGGGCTATTTTTATTTAGGGTATGCCATATGTTTATTTCACTCGAAGTACTTGTCCTACGTAGATAATATAATTATCATCAAGGTTGTTCCAGTCTTTAATCTGCTGGATCGTACTACCATATGTCCTACTCAGTGAATAAACTGTATCACCAGAAACAACTGTGTGATAAACAGCTGCATTTTTCTTTGGAAGATTAAAGCTTTTAACAATTCCATTTACATGGCCCCGTACCAGATTTTCAATAAATGTATTAGATTTTAATTTAGCTGCATCATTGGCATTGTCTATAAAGCCATTTTCCGTTAAAAGTGCTGGCATCCTTGTTTCCCGTAGCACATGGAAATTGGCTTGCTTTTTACCACGATCATAGAAATCAACCAACTTAATTAATTCAGCATGAATATTGTTCTGATATGTGGTTGTAGGTACCCCTACTCCAGGATAAACGTAGTCTTCATAGCCAGTTCCCCCACCGGCATTAATATGGACTGACAGGAAGAAATCAGCTCCCCATGCATTAGCAGCGTTAGTACGTTCTGTTAAGGAAACCGTTTGATCTCCTGTCCTGCTCATACGAATTGAAACATTATCATATTCAAGGGTTAGGATATCTTTTATGCGTGTTGCAATTTGGAGTGTTATATTTTTCTCCTGAAGTCCATTTCCTACTGCACCTGGATCTGTACCACCATGGCCTGGATCAATAAATACTTTTACCATGTTAATCACCTCTAATAATATTTTTACTCCAATGAAAATAAACTACATGTATTACCGCTCTTGCCCGTTACAAAACCATCACCCCTTTCAATACATAAGAACAAGCCACCCAATTGGGCAGCTTATTTCTTAATCAATCCTTGTGCTTGTAGCGCCTTTTTCTGCTGTTGTGCTTTTCTGCTTGCATATGTGTTCTTCCATACTGTCCAAGCATTTACTGCAATGAAAATAGTCAACAAAATGAAATTAGCAATATCGCTGGCAAAGGGAGTTATGTCCACACTGAAAACAGCCTTTAATCCTAGGGCAAATAAAGAAAGCCACCCGCTTAAAAGGATGGCCCAGTCTTTCCATGTTTTCGGTTGTTCGTACATTTTAAGCTCCTCCTTTAAATACTGTAAAAATGATTGCTATACCGCCGCCAATTATAGCTGTGAAAACGGACATAATAATGGCGTTTGTAATTGTTCTTTTTAGCCATTTAGTATCTTCTTTAATTTCTTTTAGATCACCTTGGATATTCTGGATTATTTGGTCTTGCAAGAGTGTTTTATCCTGTAGCCGGCGAATATCACCTTTCATTTCTTCAATGTCTTTTTTCACAGATGTCTTCCATAAATCCATTGTTTCCGCCTCTTGTCTCACCTACAATCCCTCCTTTAAAGCAAAAGAAAAAAGACCCTATTCAGGTCTTAAAATCTTCTCGAATCTCCCGAATTAATAAACGTAAATAATATCGTTGAATTTCCTCATTAAGAGGTAATTCTCCCGTTTTAAACGGCTCGTCAGTGTCATTAACAGGGATATTCATGTTGAAAACTTCAATACTTTTGCACTCGGAATTTGGGCATTCCACAACTAGATTTTCAAACTGATTAAATTCAGGAAGAAACTTTTGAACTTTTCCCGTAACATCAATAGTGTTCTCAAATCCACAGTGTCCGCAAATATTAATTAACTGATTACTTATCATTTCTTTTATCATATGACTCCCCTTATGCTGTGTAAGTTCCGCGCCAATAATAATAACCGCCATCTACTCCATTGCCATTAACATATATCCAAAAACCGTTAGGGTTTATGTCAATGACATTTGCTGGTCTGTTACTAGAAGAAACAGTTAATGCAACACTTGACGGAGTGTAAGATTTTTTCATTTTAAAATTAACACCTTGGCCTGCTACGGCTGACGTTGTTGTATTTGCCGCCATACCCCCACAGCCACAAAATCCTGTTTCAACATGACTTGAAATAGGTTGGTTTCCGTTGAAATACACATCCGTTCCGTCCCAAAACCTTGTTAACCCGCTTAAAATATCTAGAATATTGCCTTTAACTCTAATTTGATTAGATTCAATATCCATCCCCAAATATGTTCCTGTGATCTGTGTAGACATTCCTCCATGCGTTACCCCGTCGTAAAAAATAACCCCTTTTTTATTGAACCGATCCTCATAAGCAAATTGCAGATAAATGTTTTGGCCAACTTTCACATCTGTTAAAACGTCAATACTACTTCCACCAACTAGATCACCTGCAATTTGCAACTTTCCCAATATATCTACAAAGAAAACATCTTGCCACGGGGATGATACATCATTACGACGTTGTATTTTAATTCCGTCAGTAGCACTTTCCACAACCCGAACCAATCCATCCGAACGGGTAATCGTTACACCGTTATCTGCATCAAAATTCCAGCCGTTTGTATATGAAACACCCTTCTGCACCGCATTGTTTGCATTCTGCTCTATTGTGGCAGCAGGTGTAGAACCTACATTTTCGGTATTCTTTGCAGTATTATCCCCGGTAACATCAGCCCCGGCTTGTGCAGGCTTCAAACTTTCAACTGTTTTTCCATCTGTATAAACGATTTCATTAGCAGCAGGAACACGTTCCCATTCTTTTTCTTTTTTCAAAAGAACAGATTGAAGAATTTTTATGTTTTCATCAGCATTTGAAACAGCAGGAAGGAATTGACCAAGGACAACTTTGTCATTTTCAGGGTCAGTAAAGGATCTTGTCATTTCAAGAACTCGAGCTTCAAGCATTAAAGCTGGCTTGAGAGAAAGATCCTGAACAAGAACCGTGTCACCGATCCGAACTTTTTCATGCTCATACCCTTCAACGTTTTCAAGAAGGGCAACAAGCACTTCATAATTCATTAACCCATTCTTGATATGCTGAAGTTTTTCCCAAGTTTTATCAAGAAGGACACCAGGCTGATCAGTATCATATTCAAAAGTTCCGAATAAATGTTTTAGATTTCCGTTTTTATCCCTATGACCCCATCTTTGCAGGGCTTCAGGATCCCCAACCCAAGCTTGACCAACTGGCTTGTCAAAGGCATCACCTGAAGCCTTGGATCTTAATTCATTTGAAAAATTTAATGTTACCCCAGTTTCATTTCCTTTTCCAACACCGATCAAGGCGGTAAATACAGTCGACCTATCAGCAATTCTTCTAACACCAACAAGATCTTTTTCATAGGTGAAGGTTTTCCCGGCATCTTCTCCCCGTTTTATAAGAAGATCTGCAAACCTTCCTGAAACCTTCCCATTGTGCATCTCTACCCTGAAACGAAGTTCACCGCCAAAGACATCTTTTATTTCATGAAGGAAACCGAGAGAAGTGATATGATTATCAAAAGAAAAATCTTTTGTGCCAAACCATTCCACAATTCCTACATCCCAACGTGTATCAAGTAAGGCATCATTCATAGCCCCTTCAGCTGTTCTTCCAAGGAATGAAGAAGGCCTAATGATCGTTTTATTCAGTTCTTCCCAACCATATTCAGCATAAATGTATTTCTTCAGTCCTTGATCATCACGGTATTCATCCACCCTAGAAATTTGAAATAAAAGAAGATGATCATCCAATCCCTTTCGGATCAGATAACCATCTTCCAAAAGATATGCAGCATCATTGTGTTCAGCAGGCACTTCAAATTCATAAGCAAGGTATCCATCATTCAAGCGTTCAGTCATATTATCATTAAAATATGGACAGGCATCAGGAACCTCATTGTTTAAAGTTGCTACCACATTTTCTGCATTGTCTAAAACAAAGATCATGGTTTAAATCCACCTTTCCATAAATTCCGCTTGAATCGTTGTATTGGCTTCATCTGTTGTCCTGCTTGTTACCTGGGTAGTTCCAGGAATAAGCTTGAAAAACTTGCTTGCCGGATCAAGGTGCTGATTAAAAAACCGACCATTCAGAAAACAAGCTCCTTTTTCATGATCAATAATTAATTGATCACCTGCTTCAAATAAAGTAGGCACCTCTTCAATTAGAACTTGATTAATTCTTTGAATGCGAATATCACGAACAGACATATCAGCAGCAGGTGTAGAACCGTATTTTGATATGTGTACTTGAATTGAAGCAATAGGATCATTAAAAAGATTTAAAAAGCCTCGCTTGTAAAGGTGTGTCCCATATTTGTACCGCCCCGAATAATCAGTTTGTACAATTGAAGCTTCCCATTGATTTCCTTCCCGTCTTATGTTCAATTTGCCAAAGAATTGGTTCCAATCATATTTTTTTGGCCCCATTGAAGCGATTAAGGTGTGTTGGTCCTGAATGTTTCCTGCATATATATGCCCTGTGTTTAGTTCGCTTTTTGGGTAACGATCCCAAAGAACCATTTTGCCAAGGGCAACGTTAGAAGCATTAAAGAATACAAATTCAATCCGGCCTGTTTCTAAATCACTTGATCTTAATTCAATGGAAAGTTCAATCCTGAAATCTTGAATTTGTGAAGGTAAGGATCTTCTTATTGCTGGACCATGCCATTTACCTGCGTTTGCAGCATCATCACCATAATCCGAAGGCTTAAACTTAAGCCCACCGCCCAAAGTATCTGATACAACAGCCATTGTTCCTGAATTTACGGCATATTCATAATCTAATTGCGCCCCTGCCGAACTCCATGGTGTTAGATCTTCAGCTTTATCATTTAGAACCATTTCCAAAGGCTTTTTAGTAATTTCAGTAACCCCAGCAGGATTACCAATAAGCACAAAACCATCTGGACTGATCATTGAAAAAAATTGCGCGTCAGCATTGAAATCAACTTTGAAGATAGGAAAGGCTGGGCTATTTGCGTTATTCACAATAGAATGAACCTGCCCCGATGCTCCAAGGTTGCTACTAACCGTTGCCCCTTTTCCAACAGAATCAGGAATTAAAAAGGTAATAGAACCTTTTGCAAGAACTTCTTTTTCATCAAGTTCAGTATTTTCAACAGCAATTGCCATATAGGTTTTGTAGGATTCATCAGCAAAGACTAATGAAGCAAGGCCATCAGTATTCAAGATTTCTGCAAGATCACGAACCTTGAAACGTATATCTTCAAGGCTTATGCCTGTAATGGAAATAGTTGCAGTATAAGTTCTTACCCCATTCTTCACGTTCAAAAAATAAGCCCCCATACGGGCAGGAACATCAATCATGTTCACTACCCTTGGGGGAAGAATATCGCGTCTGATAGTCCCTATCCGCAAACCAGGAACAGCACTATTTAAATTAACCCCATTGAATGTGATCAAGTTAAAATCACCCCTTTTGCCCTGGCGTTAATCCTCTTTCTTCGCTCTAGCTCTCTGTCAATCATATCAACCATTTCAAGTAGCTCCTGCCTTGTTCTTCCTGTACCTCCTTTATATTCAAGGATTACATTGTATTTGCTGTTATCTGTGTAATAGGAATTTGAACCTGAAACAGATCTTCCTGAAAGTGTGGACTCTTTTACTCCGTCAATAGCAACGTTTCCGATCTTTTCAGCAGCTTTTTCAAGATTTCTTGACCTTGCAAGCATACCTTCTTCAAGGCCTTCTGTTGTAAAACCACCAAGTTCCATCATCACCCTTGAAGGGGAATGAATATCTAAAGCACCTTTTATCTTTTTGGTAATGCTGTTTGCAATTTCACTTGTTGTACTCATTAAGCTGCTGAATTTTCCCCAAAGCCCATCAATAAGCCCTTGAATTATGTTTGATCCAATGCTGTATAAGTCGATTCCTTCAAAGAAACCATGCACTTCTCCCCAAATTCCAATGACTTTTTCTTTTGCAGATTTGAGTTTTTCACTTACTGCATCCCGCAAAGCCTGGAATTTGCTTGAAACAGTTGAACGGATTCTTTCAGTTGTATCAGAAATCTTGGTTTTTATACTCTCAAAGGTATTTGATATAAATGTTTTTACAGAAGTAAAAATTTCTACTGATTTCACTTTCACGTATTGGATACCATTGGTGTAGGTAGTTTTTATAAACTCAACAGCAATCTTAAAAAGCCTTTCTGTTAAATCAAAGAAATTCGAAAGGAAATTCTTTACTTCAGTAAACTTTTCAATTGTCCATACCCTTATCTGATCCCAATTTTGATAGATTACAATAGCCAAAGTTGTTACAACAGCAATAATAATCCCAACCGGGCCGGTAAGGGCAAGCATGGCTGTTCTGATCACGGTGAACATTGGCCTTAATTTCATAAGGGCATTAATCACATTGGTAATAGGGCCAATCATCATGCCCAAAATCGTCAAGAAAGGGCCGATTGCAGCAACAATAAGACCTATCCCCACTGTAACGGCCTGCATAACAGGATCCATGCCAACAAAGGCATCAGAAACGAATTTAGTCGCTTGTGATACATAAGGAAGAACAATCATAGCAAAGTCCAACAGTACCTTGCCTAATGGTTCCAGGGCAAGCAAGGCTTCCCTTGTGAACTGTTTCCATTTGGTTCCAAAGGATTCTTCTGTAACCCGGTTCATTTCATCCATAGAACCTTTGACACCTTTAACCCCACCATCAATATTGCCAAGGGCATACATAGCATCAGCTTCAAGGTCTTCCCATTTCGTGCCGTATAGACCAACCCCTATTTCGTTGGCCTTTACCTGGTCATCCATCCCCTTCAATTCAGCAATGACTGCGTTATGAACATCTTTTACTGTTCCCTTCCCAGCCAAAAAGTCTTTCCATACCTTTTGAGTGCTTTCGGACATTTGCCCCATTGCATCACTTGTGGATTTTGAACCATCTTTAACCCTAATTTGAAATTCCTTCATTGCATCATTAATATAATCAAGGTTATAAACTCCGGCTTCGCTACCTTGTTCTAAGAGTTGGAAGTATTCAGAAGCCGAAAAGCCCATTTCCCCAAAGAGTGGCGCATATTCGCTTAGATTATCAAACATTTCATTAGAGAAGTTCAGGCCATTCTGTGCGCCATGTGCCATGAGATCGAAAGCTTCTTCTGAATCAATCCCAAAACCTTTCATCAAGTTGGAACCGGCCCTTGTAACCTCATTTACATCAGCATCAAAAGTCTGGGCTAGGTTCATTGCTGATTTCGTAACATTTGCAAGATCTTCTTCATCTAACCCCTTAATATTTTGTTTGGTCTGAATTAATGCGTTTGAAACATCATCCAGACTTTCACCAAATCCATCTGAATAGATCCCTTTGGCTGTTTGGGTTAGTGCTTCAGCTTCATCTTTAGTTAGACCTAAACTGTTCCTAATCTTTGTTTGGGCATCACTGACAGAAGATGCAGCAGCAATCCCGGCAGCTCCCATTGCAGTAAGGGGAACTGTTATCGCTTTTGTCATAGAGTCCCCGGCAGATTGTATTGATTCACCAAGCTTTTGGACCCTGTTTTCTATCTGCCGTAACCCTGAATCAACATTACTGCTATCTAAAGCAGTTTCTATAACTATGCGCCCATCAGCAGCCATTTACCTTCACCTACCCTTTTTGTAGGACTTCTTTAAAGCCTTAGAAATGGACATTAAAGCTGCATCAGCTTCTTCAAGTGAGGGTTTTTTGTTTTTAAGCCTATAAATCCGCTTTAGTTCAATTAGTCGCTTTCGTTCTTCTTGGTTGTATTTAGTCGGTGCTGGGATCTTTTGTGCCCTGATTGATACAACCTCTTTAAACTTGGTATCATCAGACAAGCATTCTAATAGGGCTAAAAACTTTTCCCAATGAAGTTTGCCTTGCATTTCAAAGAGATCCATCTTGTAATCTTGCAGGAATGAAGCATAAATAAAGGCAGCGTCTTGATCAAAGTCAAAGTGACTTCTCCCATCGCTGCCCTTTTTAGGGAACAAGATTTCGTCAAAAATAAAGCCAATGAGTTGATTAATTTCATTGAATGAGAAGTTCAACCCATTGGCATTTTTAACAAGCATTTCAAACAATATCAGCAGTTTTTCAGCACCTGAAAAAACATCATCTTGGAGTAATTCCCTTACTCTTAGGACATTATCAAATGCTAAATTCAGCTTTATTGTTTGGCCCTTGTATTCTATTTCATCAGTAAACCGTTCAGTAAGCTTCATAGGCTTTTATTTTCCTGTGTAATAGGCTTTTTCTCTTTTCTTGAAGGTTTCTAGTCTACCGTTCACAACATCCATCAGTTGAAGCAAAATATCAGCCATAATCATCAATGATTTCCCGGTATCTCTATAAACCTTTTGAAAAGAACCTTTACCCAGAAGTAGATCAGCAACCTTTTCCATTAATTCAAGGTTCTTTCTTTCTGCTGACGTCTGTTCATCTTCAGTCATATCCGCAAAATCTTTTTCGGAAAGATTTAGGGATTCTTTCCTGAACTGTTTGAAAGCTTTGGTATATTCCTGAAGCTTATGATCGTTCAGATCCATAACATAAACCTTTCCCGCAATATCTACTTCTTCATAAGCCTTTTGAACATTAATTTTAATTGCCATTTTAGATCCCTTTCTTTCATTATTTTTTTATTAATTATGGTGTAGCTGGGGTATAAGTCGGCTTTCCATTGAAATGGATTTCAAAACTAAACGTGCTTTTCTCATTGGCAGCCCCTGAAGCACCGACAATATTAGCAACAGTGCATGGTCCTTCATAAGAATCACCTTCTGGATCTGTCCAACGGAATAGGGTTTTACGCCCTTCTCCAAGTTCTGTTTGAAGTCCGGCAATGAAATCTTGTGCTTCATCCCCATATTTCCTATGGCCCTCAAATACAATAACAAGCTGTGCTGCAGTAACATCAGATGAGCCGAATCCATCACCATCTAAATAAGGCGTTTGGTCAATTTCTTCATTCCATTGTGGATCAAAGGTATTGATTCCTGCTGCCACACGCGCCCAAACTTGTGACATTTCGTCACTTGTCTGGGTTGTTTCAATTTCAAAAGTATGAGCTGAATTTAAAGTGAATCCTGCCATCAAAATGCCCTCCTTTAATTCTTGGTTATAGTTGCGTTAAATAGCGCTGAATAGATATAGCTGCCCCGGCTGTCCTTCTCCACTAAAATAGGCATGGTATAGATTTCTGATTTAATAAATTGATAGGAATCATCTGCAGACAACACATCTCCAGGGCCTAACTGATCTAAATGAATGGTTATATTATTCATGGTTTGAATCGCCTTCCATTGTTCCTGATGTTTCACAAGAACCTGAAAGGCGATACTCCAATCTTTAGTTGAATCCATATACCTGCCTAAAGGCGCGGAAGGTATTCTTCTTATAGTGATTGCATTTAAATCTTCAGGAAGAACATCAACAGATATTGAAGTGAATAAAGTAAAGGCTGATTCAAGGTGTGTCGCCATATCATCAATAAAATCCGAAGCCATAGGGGAAATTCACCCCTTTCTTACAAGTGCCGATCAATTGCCTGCTGTGTCATTCGAATCCAATCACTTAGGAATCTGGCCTTTGCAGCTTCAAACCAAAGACCCTGTGCATTGGGATTTACATCCTTAGAAAAGTTGTACTGTGGGTTATAGTACAGCTTTCTTGCATACGGAGTGTCCCAAATCAACTTTCCCTTACCGATTTGTGAAGCCCTTAATGAAGATCTTTCAAGTTCCCCTGTGTCTTTAGGGATGAAATAGTTTGAACCCTTTAATACCTCCTGATCAAGCTGCCTTTGTCCGGCATCCGCCGCTGCTTCCACTTGCTGCCGAATATTACCCAATTCAACCCTGACATTGAACCGAATCATATCAATTCGACCTCGTAATGGTGGAAAGTATCGGAATAAACTGGATTGATTTTTCGGACTTGCATTTCAAAACCATCAAACGTAAGCTTTGACTTTTCTTTAAACACAAAAGCACCTGTTGCGCTGGAATTCCTAACGTCATAGAACATTGTAGCTTTAATGTTTTTGGCTTCTGTATCGCTCGAACGGTTTAAGCTTCTTTCAAAATTAATCCTGATATTTTTCAGAGTTACGGCAGGAAGATAAGTTTCACCATATCTGCTATTCGTATCGAATTCTTCATAAGTTGCTTCATGAATTAAAAGCTTCCTGGGAATAGGCTTAATATTTAACATCTAACCCCAACCCCCATATACAGCAATCCCGTTGGCGTTAAATAGTTGCGGGCCATTTCAGAAACTATTTTCACACCGGAACCTTCTGTATAACTAAAGCCGCCTATACTAACTGAAGAAGGGGAACCGCCATGAACTGACAATTCCCCACCTTCCAAATACATATATTCAATTTGTGCCGCTACAGCTTTTTTTACGTTTGTTTGAATTAATGAAGGTTGCTGTGAAAGATCAACTCCCATTAATTGATAATTCGTCACCCTATCTATCAAATCTGAAGCCCTTATCTCCAATTTGGTGAAAGTTTCAGCATCCATTGGAGTACCTTTGTATACATCATTATAAAAAGCCTGATCAATATAAGGCATGACTACTCATCCTTCTTACCTTCAGGCTTTTTAGCTTTCGTTTGCCCTGAGTTCTTCTTTTTAGGCTCTTTAGATTCCTCCACCGTATAACCTTTATTCTTAAACCACTCGATCAGCCATTTATTTTCGGTTTCAGCTTCTCCATTAATAAATTGAAGGGAAGCGCTATTCCCGTTGTAATGAGGATTGGGACTTTTAATTTTAGCCATAAAAAAAGCTCCCTTCTTTATTATTGCACTTTAATATTACGAAGAACACCGGCTTTTCGGGTAGCTTTAAGGGCAACAGCAGCCACCATTTCAACCTCACCTGTTTTAACCGCTCCTGGAGAGTTGAAATCAGGCAAGAAAGTACGAATCACTTTATTACCGGTAGGCGAAACACCGTGGAATCCATCCATTCCAAGAGAAACAGCATAAAGATCAGTTAAGCCCGTTTGCTCAGTACCAACCGTACGGTTTACGATTGGAACAACCGGTACCGTTGAAGTACCGTTATAGAAATATTCAAGATCCACCAATGGGATTCCATCATACCCTGTTACGGTGCGTCCAAATCCATCCTCTGTTTTAGTGGCGTAACCAGCCCGGCGGGCAACTGATTTGATTTTAGTGATTAACTTGCTGTTCCCCATCAGCATGGTTGGCCGGCCATCGAGTTCAGCTAAGAAATTATCAATCTCATCCAATAAAGCAAACTTTTTGCTGTCTAAGCCTGCTTCATCTGAAAGATCAATAACAGAATCAGTGTTTAATTCTGTATTAGAACCAGTAAGCGCCTTATCTAATCCATCAAATGCTTTGGAATCGACAGCTGAATCACCATTGATTACTGTGTAATGAAACAGGTTTGCTGCCCCTTTAATTTTTTGCTGCATTTGAAAATTCATTTCGTTGATTTGACCGCTAGTATCCTGAATAACACGGTCAATCTTAAACGCTCCACCAAAGATTTTAAGATTCACATATTGGTTCTCGCGGTCTGCTTCATTTGCTGTGTATTCGCTGTTAATTTCACGGAACCCAGCAGTTGAAGGAGTTTTTAAACGAGTGTATCCATAGGTTAATGTTGAACCACCTGTACCTGGAGAAACAGCATTATCAAATGTTAACTGATCTAAAAGGAAGGAAGCTCGACGAAATTCATCGATAACCTGCTGGTCAATATGGTCTGCCATTCCAACCTTTGCTTGTGCTAATGTAATCGGCATGTTAAATCATCTCCTAATTTTAATTATTGGTTGTTGAAAACCTTTGATTTAATGCATCTAAAAGTGTGCTAGGCTCACCAGCTGGAGTCGTCTGGTGTTGACCCTGTGAAAATGTGGGTTTACTAGGCTGCTGCTCTGTTTCAAATAAATAAGCATCGCTTTTCTGCAATGCTTTCAACTGGTCCTCCAAGCCCAAGAGCTTATCTCCATCCAACTTGATAGATTCCTTATTTAATAGAGCCTCAACCGCCTTAGGGTTTTTAGCCTTGGCATTTGTTAAAGCAGATTTTAAAGCAAAATCAAAAGCCTGCTGATCAAGCTTCTGCTGATATTCAGCTGCAGTTTTCTTATTTTCTTCTGTTAATTCATTAATCTTGGCTGTTAATTCCTCATGTCCTTTGGCCTTTTCACCAAGTTCAGCTAATTGAATATCACGATCTTTCAACTGCTTTTTTAATTCCTTGGTGTTTTCGTTCAATTCATTAAACTTTTCTTTTGGGATCCAATTGCCATCAGAAACAATAGCAACCTTTTTATCTCCCACTTTTTTCATAACCTGACCGTACAATTCTTCACCAAGTAATTCTTTTAAATCCATCTATTCCGATCCCCTTTTTAATGTTTTTTAGCGTGTCACACCTCACGCAAAAGGTTCCGTTTCTTTATGGCGTCTAACCTTTAAAAAGACGCACCTTATTAATAAGCTTTTTCACGTTCGTATCGCCTAGTGCGGCCTGTATCGTTGATAAAGGCTCTCATGTTAGCTTGTCGTTGCCGCACTTTCTTTTTGGCAGCATCTATTGCATCAGATTCACCCAGGGCTTCAGCTACAGCTAATTGTCTTTTAGCTTTCCTGATCTCCCTTTCTAAGTGCCTCTGCCTCTGGCTTTCTTCGTAGACCTTCCTATTCTCTACAGCTGAATAAGGCTTATAGACACGCTTTGAAAAACCTTCAATAAAGGGATAAAAAACATGCCGGCAATTAATCCCCCTAAGTCCATCGGGTTCACCATAGCTAGTAGATGAAAGCGGAGGGTATTTATGACTGTTGCCTGACCTTGAAAAAATCTTCCCCTGATACTTTGCACATTTTGGCCTTGCTCCCATATGGGAACTGACTTCAACTAAATCTGCGCCATATTCATCCATTCGAGCAAATTGCATTTCATTGGCAACACTGTTTGACATTGACCTTGTAACCATTGATACATAGGCTTCCGTTGACATCTTGGCCCCGTCTTTTCGAATAAGAGCAGGAACCCCGTGTTCTGCCCACCTTGCAGCTGTCTCTGCCAGCGCTAGTCTTGGCGTTTTTGTACCTGCCAAGATCTTTCCTGTTGTTTCATTCAAGATATTTAAATATATTTGCTGAGACTGATCTAACATAGTTGTATTGATCAGGTTGAAAGTTTCCCTTGCTTGCCTTTGAAAAGACACTAATACCGCTTCAAGAACAGGGCTTTCTTTAGGTAAAGGAGGTTGCAGCAAGATTCCTTGAGCAACAGCTTCGATCAATTCCATTTCTGAATCTGTGACAGCTTCATAGCCAGCTTCTTCAAGCATAGCTGTTACTGTTTCTATCGAAAGTTCTGCGTATTTTGCTATGGTTATAATATTTTGCTGTGTTAATTTTCCTAATTGTCCAAGCTTTTCGGTTTGCCACCTTTCTACATCTTCTTCCAGCAGGCTTTTTCCTTGTTTCAGGATCTTGGCAATGTTTAAAAGGATTTCTTCCTCAATGGATAGAAAGACTTCGATAACAGGCATTGTTAATTGCTGCTGCCTTAGTGGTTCCATTAAGTCTCACCCTGGTCTTGTCTATTTTTGTTAAGACCAAAGAAATCAATTGCTTCAGCCGTTGCTGTTGCATTTTCTTCAGCAATTTCCTTTAGTAACTGCTCGGCTTCTTCTTCTGAAAAGCCGTGGATTTTCATAATCGCCTTTTTCTTAGAAGTCAGCTGATTGGTAACCAACTGAACCTGCTTTGCAATCTCTGCGTTCTGGTCTTCTGCTATAGAGTCATCAAAAGCAACTGTAACTTCATATTCGCCTTCTGGCCGGGAAAATAACTGATATAGCTCAGCGACCTGAATAATACATTCCACTAGTTCCTGAATTCCCGCTTCAATGAGGTTTTCATGGCTTTGCTTGGTCCGGAATGTCTTAGAGTTTTCCGAAACAACCTCTGTTGCTGTCTTGACTCCCTGGCCATCAAAAGTGAATGCACCTGAAGAAAAGCCTATTTGCATTGCCAGGACATTGAGCAAAGAATTGATCGCTGATATATGTTCCTCTACCCTAAGTGTTGCTGAAATGTCTGCTATTTTATTGGCATCCATGTCACCTAACGCCAAAGCCTGGTAAACTTCATCATCGGCATCGAAATAACGGTGCATCTGTCCAGTTAGTGGGTCAATAACGGTTTGAATAGCTGTATCCGGTACTAAAATCCGCTTTTTCCCAAGCTTGAATTCCCGCTGATAGGAGTCAAAAGCGATATCCAAGGAATGCAGCGTATCAAGCGCATTGGCGAAAATGGAAATTCCTAATGGACTAGTTGTATCTAAGTTATTGGCTATGTTTGGCTTAAAGTAGACAAAACCCGGTCGCTTGTAATTGGATATTCTAATCTCCTCTTCAAGATTCGGGAAAAACTGCTTCAGTGGAACCTTAACTCCTAATTCCTCACCTGTATTATTTTCATAGACTTCATTCCGGATTAAATAGGTCTCCCCCTCCCACAAATGCCATTCCAGGTGAGTGTATTTCTTTCCTTTCTTGGAGAATTCATTTAGGAAAACAGCCTCTCTAATGGTATTATGGTCCCAGCTAATCGGAATAAAACAATCGGCTGTCACATAAGAGAGCTTTAATTTTCCATCCTCTACATAAGGCTTGATCACCATGCCACCCATAGCAAACTGGTATTCTAAGTAATCCTGGAACTTCTTAACGAAATTATTATTCTTAAAGACATCATGAATGTTCTCAGACAATGTCTTGTCAGAAAGATTTATCTCGCAGCGTTCGTTAAAGATTAATGTGGCAAGCTCCTGAGAAACCACCTTTGGCATGTTCAAGGAAGCCATTCGACGTTTTTTCGGTCCCGCAATCGTTGTATAGCTGATATCATGCCATTCACTAAAATACCCTTTATAGAGAGCTTTCCAATTCCCAATATCTTTGTAGAAATCCTCATTAATCTGGATGTCCTTGTGGTCAGCCAGCTTCTTAATGCCTTTAATCAATCCCATTCTGTACATCACCTGCCTTATGCGGGCCAGCATGTTTTTAAACATCAGTTGTCACCGCCTTAATATTTCAATCCAAGCTTCCTTAAATTATCCTGAACATAATACTGAAACGCGTCGACAGTGTGATCATCTTGCTTTATAACCTTCGGATCATCACTTTGCAAGGTGTCAGCATCCCATTGATATTTTTTATGCTCAGTAAGGAAAATCTCATTGGCTGCTTTTTTAAGCACAAAAAAACGCCCCTGAGCCAATAAGTCCTGGACGTTATCAATCATGTCTATTTTCTTTTTCTTCGCTACCGGATGAAGGCGGATTCCATAATCTTTAAAGAACTGGTTCCGCAAGGCTCCCTCTGCAGAATCGATGGTTTGCTGATCAAAGTGTCTATTATAGATTTGTTGAATCTTATCCATCCATTCTTTTAAATCCTTTGACAGCTCGCTAGGAGCCTTTTTTACCACTTTGTTTTCTGGGCTATAGTAAAAGGTATCAAGTAGAATTACATTCCGCTTTTTCGTAAATCCGAAGGCCAAGAAAGTGGTCGCAGACACCTGATGCCCGGTATCAATGGCAATATCGATAAGAATCAAATCGTCATCTTTCTGCAGCTCATCGATTTCTTTAAAATGTGCCATGTTATAAACCATGTCACCAAGACCGATAACCTCACCAGCATACATCCAGCGCCAGTAATCCTCATCGTTTTCTTTGTACTTCTCAATTTTCCGGATCATTTGCTCGGATAAGAAACCTTTTTCATCATCAAGATAAGTTGAATGGTGAATAAAGTAATCATTATCCCCAACCTTGGTTTCTAACCATTCATTTATCCAGCTATATGGATTCCTGGGAGGGTTGTAAGAAAAATATACCTTAACCTCTTTTCCTTCAATCTCTTGCCGGATAAATGTATCCTCAACGATATCGATATCCTCAACACCAGCGAATTCAGCCGCTTCTTCGAACCAGAGGGCCATGACATAGCCTTTTGCTATTTTGGCTGACTTAATCTTCATTGGATCGTCTACACCATAAAAATAAAAAGCCGTGTTTGTAGCTTTATGCCGAATCAACAATGGAGATTTCCCAAAATAAAATTCATCCTCAACACCCAACATGTATATGGCCCATTTAATTTGCTCGTAGATGGAAGTGGAAAGGTATTTACCTACTTTCCTAAGGCAAACCACATTGCCCAAGTCATCTTCCAAAAAATCGACTACAAGCTTTAGACTTATCACGGAGGATTTCATAGAGGATCGGCCGCCTTTAGCGACTATATGGGACTGTTCAGCAAGCCAGAGGGAATAGAAATTGACGTTCATTAAATCCATGACATTAATCGTTTTGACTGTCATTCTCTAACGCCTTCCTCATTGCTTCTTTATCATTAACAATAACGACCTTGCTGCCATCACTACCTTCATTTTTGATTTCAGCTTTTGTCTTCTCGATATTAGCCCGCATAAGCTCAAGCTTAAGCCTGCGCTCATCGTTAATGTGAGCCATTTCATCGAATTGCTTAATAAGGGAACGCAGCTCACCCATTGCCCTGGACTGAGCATTCAGGAAGTTAGCATGCTTTTCCCATGCGAATTGGTATTCCCATTCTCTTTCTTCAGCAAAATCTGAGTTTTTTTTCTTTTTTAATACCTTTGTGATATCATCTTTATTTTCAACAAACATGATTCTCTGCGCTCGAATAATGGCAGCGTATTGAATTTGTATTTGATCCCAGATTAAATCAGCTGGGGAATGCTCCTGCATCTGCTCCATTATCTCTATTGTTTCATCTGGGAGGAACTTCGAGAAAAAACCATGGGTTACTGCATTGGAGTTCCCTTTTGGAGCAGCTCCTCCTCTATTACCTTTTGCATTAATATTGCCTTTAGGAGCACCCCGCTTTTTTGTGTGCACACCTTTTTCTTTGGGTGCACCCCTATCACGATTCCAGCCATATCGCTTTTTCCAGGACTTGACGGTATTAAGTGACACCTGATATTTCTCAGCAATGTCCTTGTATTTCATGCCTTTGACGTAATCCTTCTCAGCTTGAACATATTTCTCAGTCATCTACATCACCTGCCACCTCCAGGTATTTGAGTTTGTTTTGAATAAAGAAAAAAGCACCCCGAAGGATGCTATATTTACCACGATTACAAGCCACTAACTGCAGAGGCTCTTGCAGGTTTTGCAAAGCTTATTCTTGTCACAAGGTTCATGTTGATTGCAGTCTCTGCTTTACTATCAATGTACCAACCAGAATGACTGGTTAACTTGTTAAGCAATTGTTCT
This sequence comes from Bacillus sp. ISL-47, assembly GCF_018613175.1. Classification (NCBI taxonomy): domain Bacteria; kingdom Bacillati; phylum Bacillota; class Bacilli; order Caryophanales; family Bacillaceae; genus Bacillus; species Bacillus sp. ISL-47. The sequence continues at coordinate 54,943 of NZ_JAGGQS010000022.1, forward strand.
GAAGATTCCCCTTCTATTTCTAAAGTTTTAGAATTCTCATGATCGAAGCTAAATCTTACTTTGAATTTTTTCATCTATTACACCCCCCCTTTACACCATATTCGACAAAAGGAGATATTTTCCTGTAAATAATTCACTTGAATATGTATCATCGAACAAATATAGAGGAAGCAGCTTATTACCGCCTCCCCGTCCTGCCTTCAAGTTTAGCAAGCAGATTTATGTTTTAGCAATTTCGTATCATTTGTCCCGATTGTCCCATTTGGAACATATTCACTCATTTTCTTAACAATTGAATCTTTAATACGTCCAATGTGGGTATGAGACAAACCCATATGCATAGCAATCCATCGATAACTTTTCCCTTCAAGCAGCCAATAGAGAACCTCCACTTCTCTATCATCTGTAATAAGATGCATCCGATCCTGAATAACAGAAATCTTTGCCTCGTACTTATGAATAACTGAATGTCTTCTCTCTCTGCGTACACACTCTCTATAAACAGGATCACTTGTGGAGCCTTTAGCTTTCGGCATCCCAGCCTCATCTCCATATTGAGCTGTGAGCTCTTCCCCTGCATCTTTCATTGAGTCCCTGAGTATCTTTATAGAGTTCATCATCCAATGGTAATCCTTAAGAATGGATTCAATTTGTTTGCTGGCAGCTTCTTTCATTAAAAACACTCCTTTGGATATAATAAAAATGGACACCAAACAACGCTTAATTCGCCATTCAGTGCCCCTGGTTGTTCCAGTAGACTTATTTTGTTTTTTTATGAATTTTTTATTGAGCAATTAAAAATAATAAATCTAATAAATACAAAGGAGATGAACAGCTATGACATACCACAAAATGATTCGAAGTGTCCTCGGTGTTGATGTCCGTGCTCGCAATTCAAAATATGGTAGTGAAAATTATGCTTACAACCCTTTTCAAAATCCAATAATACATAAACAAATTAATGGGGAAGAAATAGTCCCCATCAATCTATCCAAGTTATGGAATAAATGATCATATCTTATTTGAGTAGTTTAATTCATAATGAGAAGGCTTCCCTGATTACCAGGATATAACTTGCTTACCGAACTCTCTCGGCGGGGTATCGACTATCGATTTCAGTTGTCATTTTTTCTATATTGGTTTTCACCAGGAATCCCTCCCAAGTGCTAAAATTATATTAGGTCGGCCGGGAGAAATCCTGGCTTTTTCTTATTACTAATTTTTGTCTTTTATAGACAAGTTTTGTCGAAATCATTCAATATTTTCCCTTTATCTGAAATAATAGTTCCTGTAATTTTATCATTTAAAGGAGCAAATTAATGTGTAATTTCTGCCGAGAGCTTAGAAAAAAGATTAAATTGTATAGAAAAGTGCTTATTGAAACCGGATTAAGGAAAGGGTTAGATGACCCTGAAACTATAAGAAACAGTCAATCTCTTGATAAATTAATTTTCAAGTATCAATCAAAATGCAGATAACATTTTAAATTTCAAATAAGAGTCGAGATACATATTCTCTGTTTCAATTTTTATAAAAACACTGAATTAATATTTAAAATCCAAATGGCCATTCACAAACATATGCTAATATCCTAATAAAATTTTAAAATGGACTAATATGAATTCCTTCATTTTCTCGCCAATCTGCGTAGAGTATACGTTTAACATTATCATAGCCATTGGTAGTTAATTGATTATCTAACCACTGTTGATCAAATCCGAGTTCATGTAAATTATCCCTTAATACTTCCCCATCTATAATTAACGCTGTTGGGAGGTATACTGGACTTTCTAGAAGACTGAGGTCTTGCTTGTCTGGTTTTTGATACTTCGATTGTAATAATATACTTATTTGCCCATTAGCTTCCAATATACCGTATTTGACTTCGCGAACAGAAAAAACCTGATTTTGTCGAAGTATACTTAATACTTGATTTACATCCAATTTGTTCTTTTTAAGTAACTTTCTATCCATTACACCATCCCGAATAATGATGTTAGGATCCCCCAATAAGAGAGAACGTGTCGATTTATTTTTTAGAGTCAAGAACTCTATCCCCAACATGAGAAGCGTCCACAATCCGATGGCATATAAAAAGTGAAAAATCCCTACCTTATTTTCATAAATGGTATTTCCTAAAAAATCTCCAAGCACTAATACAAAAACTAAGTGAAACGGGGTTAACTGAGAGATTGATGTTCTACCGGTTATGATAATGATAAAAAATAAGGTGACAAAACCTACTATGACTTTGATTGTCAGTAAACCAAAAAAAACTTCACCCAAAGTTTATTCCTCCATTTTATATTTCACTCGATTTCAAAAATCCTCATGTTTTAAAATATTTATATTACAACATGTAAGCTAAATTAAAATCAGAAAGATAAAAAATACCGGTTTTATCAACTTATAATAATGGAGAAAACAGGCGGGCACTCTGTTCAACAATCCGCTCGGTCAGGGGTCGTTCCAGCAAGTCTTCAATATTTAATGGAATAGAGTCAATTAGATCACGTTCGAACTGATCTGTGAGTTCCCTCGCCACATCTGCACTGTACAAGACTTGACATACCTCATAATTCAGTCGAAAACTTCTCATATCATAGTTTGCTGAGCCTACGGCAGCAATCTCCTCATCTATAGTCAACACCTTGGTATGAATCATTCCTTTGTCGTACTGGTAGATTTGTAAACCAGCTTCTAAAAGTTCCCCATAATAAGTACGACTTGCAAAACCCACGATTTTTTGATTATTGTGGCGAGGAACCAGCAATCTTACGCTCACACCTCGAGCTATTGCTGTCTTTAATGCCATAATAATATCTGTTTCCGGTACAAAATAGGGTGTTGTTATATCAATAGTCTTAGTCGCTTGTGTTATACATATAAAGTAAGTTTGACGAATAAATGGGGTAGGAATTCCAGGGTTTCCTTCCAACGTATGGATATACGCTTTTTGCAATGTCCTTGTTTTTGGCGATATGTCTATCTCATTATAATCTAGGGTGCTCAACTCTGATCCCAATTCGGCTAACCATCTGACATGATCTTCTCTGCCGATTGGATTGATTACATCAGACTTTGTTTTCGGGTTAGTATTTGATTTTATTTTTTCCGGCACTGCCATATTCCAATGAACATCAAAGACAGTCTGTAAATCGACCAATGCATCTCCTATGATTTGCAAGTGGGTATCCCGCCAGTAGCCAACGTCAGGCTTCAATCCTGTATATTCATATCCTACGTTCATGCATCCAGTAAAAGCTACTTTTTCGTCAATTGTGACAATTCTACAATGATCCCGATAATTCCAATAAGAAAAGATCCAAGGAAATCGTAAAGGAAATATTGTACGGCATTCTATCCCTGCTTTGACCATCTGTCGGATTTTTTCACGCGGAAATTTATAACTCCCCAAGCCATCTCTCATAAAACGAACCCGCACTCCATTTACTGCTTTTTCGATTAGCAGTTCTGTGATGCGATTACCAATTTGGTCATTCCTAAATATGAAATATTCCAGATCAATCGTTTTTTGGGCTTTTTGGAGGGATTCAATGAGTTGTTTATATTTTGCTATTCCATTGTCAAATACTTGGACTTGGCCCGTTCGTAGCCCATTCACAGTGAAGGGCCGTAAAGCATCGGCGATTACCGATGCTGAATCACCAAATGTATCAGGTAATTTATTCGATTCACTTTTAGAAGAGGTCAATCTTTTCCGATGAATAAACTTAGGATTTGATATGCTAAGATAAAGCAAGAAACCAATGATAGGAAAAAGAAGGACGATTATTATCCAATTCAAAGCCTTGGCAGGCCTACGTACATCCCGAATTGCTATGATTAAGATAAAAAACGTATTTATCAGGTATAGATAAAAAATCCATTCCAACTAAAAATCCTCCCTTGTTTTTCTCTTAACATTTACAAAAAATGCAGGGAGTATACTTTTAGAATTCGAAAGAATACCTAGTTTACTCTTTTGCTTCCTTGTCTTACTCTTCCAGCCACCTATTTATCTTGGCAACAAACAAATCTAATCCTTCCCTTTCATCAAGATGAAATGCTACACCAGAGAAATCAGGTCCCTGATAATGACAAACGCCCTTGTATTTTTCATGATGACGGATCAGCAGCCGTTCCATCCCTCTGTAAAACTCCAACTCTTCGCCTTGTTTTAGTTCAGCTATCTGATCTTCAAGGGCAAAGGAGAATAAGTCTAATTGCTTCATTCCCTCACCACCAACGAAATTTATAATCCATAAGTCACGAAATTATCAATTTTTTGTCACATTTTGTCGTTTTCCACTATATTCACTGTGTTAATATACCTATAATGGCAAATTTTATGAAAGTAAAAGACGCAAAGCCACGGGTGTAAGGTAAAAGCTAAGGCAGCCGGGTTACCGAGATTTATCAATCTCGTAAATCTCTTATAACTCCTTTCTTAAATTTGCCTAATTTTCAAAAAGGGAGTTTGATATGATTAATAAAGTACTAATTGCTGATGATTCTATGTTTATGAGACAAATACTTAAAAGAACCTTGTCTGAAGGCAACTATCAAGTAATTGCTGAAGCCTCTGATGGTTGCGAAGCTATATCACTTTTCAAGAAGTCTTCCCCAGATATCGTATTACTAGACTTAACAATGTCATGTAAAGATGGAATGGCTGTTTTAAAAGAGATCAAGAATCTTGATCCAAATGCAAAAGTTGTTATATGCTCCGCAATGGGACAATCTAAATTAATCGTGGAAGCTTTAAATTATGGTGCTAAAGATTTTATTGTAAAACCGTACTTTAATGAATTAATCCCCGCATTAAATAAGCTTGTCAGCTAAACAACCTCTTTATAGGGGTCTTTTTTTTGAGGAAACTTAGCAGCAAGCTCAGCTTCGCTGCTTTTAAAATCATATGGCGTTGTGTTTTTCCGAGTAGCATTTCACGCATGGACCCTCAATGTAGAAATAATTTGGCTTTCCACAAATCTTGCAAGTCTTTGAGTAAGTATTCCAGCGTGTATTGCAGTCCCTGCATTCAAGTAATAAGAGGTTTTTTCGATGTCCTATCACTGTCCCCTTGGCCAGACATTTTGGACAGCGAGTAACTAATTTAACATTTGTGATAGTCATTTTTCATATCTCCCTTCAAAACCAGTTATTTTGTGTAGCCTCTGTATTAATCTCCCGAAAAGATGCCAGTACAAGCTCATATTTCAGTTCCTCGTAATCACAATCGTGGATTCTCTTTCCTGACTGAGCCTTATAAATATTAAGTTCTGACAATCTCTTGATGAGGATATTCCTTTTCTGTTGCATAACGGATTCATATAGGATCCCCATGGTTTCAACTCCCTGATCTTAATATTTTTAGCTTTTCATTTAGTTCTGCCTTTTTACGGGCCAGCTCATCTTGATTGCTAGGCACTTCCCGCTCTTGCATTTTCCTCAGCATTTCATCAAGTTCAGCCTTATCGGCAGCAATTTGGTCAGGTGATTTTTCCTTTATCGGTTGTTTTGGTTGCTCATTTTCATAAAACCAATCTGGCAGCATTTCCGTACGTATTGGCTTGGATCGCATACCCTTAGGTTTATAAGAATTATTGCTTTTAAAAGGCTTAACGTTTTTAGCTGCTTCTTTTGCCTGTTCTCTTGCTACTAAGGCCTCATAATGATCCATGATGTATTTTTCACAGTAACCGAAGGCTTTAATGGCTCCATTTGGCTGACGTTCTTTATATTCAGCAAAACACTGTTCAAGCAATTTGATTGTTTGTGGCAACGGCATACCACGGGCGACAATCCGGGCGATTGCTTCATAATCTTTTGTTGTTGGGTAAACAGAACGTCCTTCTTGTATCGTTCGTAACTCTATGAATCTTTCAGCAATAATATCTACTGGGTCATTTTCTTTAGTAATAGTAATAGTAGTATTATTTATCTTTGTAATATCTTTATTAGAGTGGACACTTTTGTCCACATGACTGGACATTTCTGTCCACTCTGGACTGGACGTTTTTGTCCGGTCTCCATCAGACTGGACGTTTTTGTCCACTCTCTCTTTGCTGTATTTTTTAGAGTTTTTAACAGTTATAATATATCCATAAGGTGCTCTGGTGATCTTTATGTAACCATGTGTTTCTAGGTCATCCAGCCACCTTTGAACAGTTCTTTCGCTAACTCCAAAAGGTTTTGCCAACTCTGAGCGTTTCAATGGCTTATTTCCTAACACGATGCCCCAGGTTACTCCATCTCGTTCAATCTCTTTTGTAGTGGAACTGACGCACCAGAGAAAAAGCCACAATGCTGATCCAATTTTTTTGTAATGTTTCGGCTCTAATAATCCTGAATAGGTTGGAAATGGATAACTTTCGGGCACCGTATCACCTACTTCCTATGGACATTTTTATGACATGGCACGCATATCAGATTCCCCGATAGTTTCACATTTGAATATAAAATACTTTGAAAATACATCTCCATTTGGAATACGAATGGTCTTAACAAACATGTGATTCACTCCCTCTCACATACAGCAAATCCGTTTTTAACCCCTTTTACTTTGTAATCCGAATACCTCCGCATATACTCTAAAACAAGCATTTTCAATTGTTCTTTATCTCTAGCCTCCTCCCAGATCCATGCTGGAAGGAGGACATTTGTTTTGTTACTCTGCATCTTCAAAATCTATGTCCAATGATTCCTGGGCGGACATATTTTTGCTAGTTTTTTTCTTCTTTTGATCCGTATCAATAATTTCAGGCTCTTCATCTGATACATGCTCTTCCTTGCTTGGAGAGTCATACTGAATTGGCTCATCATACTCATTGGCCTCATCCGTAATATCTTTTACCTCACGCTCCTGCTCATCTTCTGAGAATGCTTTTTGCATATCGATGGACAAGATACCCCATTTGCCTAGCATATTTCTAAGAACCGTTTTCATAGCCATCGCATCGTAATCAGAGCGCCAAACATTATTAATGGATTTCTTGTCTTTTGCCTTGTTATGCTTAATCCTGTGCGCCTCGACCTCATCTCGGGTCCAATAGACCGTTTTTTCAAAGCCATTGACCAACTTAAAGTAGCCACAGTAACCGATGACCTTGTCACTTTTCCTGACATCCAAATCAAGGTCAATTTCCTCCGTTAGACGATTCCACTTTAGGAGTTCTCCTTCATATACCGGTATTACATTTATGGCCTTGTACTGGCCGCTTCTTAATGCCAGTTGAATGTATCCTTTGTATCCCAGTTGGAACTGCGCTGCCTTATACCCCTTTTTAGAATCATAAAAAGCAACAATCCAGGCGTAGCCTAAGTTTTTATCAACTGGTAAATCGAGAGATGCAGCAACCATTGCACTGGACACTATGGACATAGGCTCAGCTTCTCTTAGGCCAGGATCTCCGTTATACAAATTAAGAACGGAAGCCATAAATTGCGGAGCTTTATTGGCCAATACCTGCTCAAATTTCTTTTGCATTGTTGGCGTATTTAGTAGACTTTTAAGTCCAAGTGACTGAGCTGATACTTGCTTTGCTGCTGTCTCCTGTCTATTAGCTAATTGATTTTTCAATTCTGTATTGGTCGCCATCAATTAATCTCCTTTACAGCAAATTTTCGGAAAGAGGATTCTTTCAAAACTTTTTTGTAAATGTCTGGAAACCTCTCTTTCAGGGCTTTCGAATCCACACTTTTTCTATTCTGATTTTTCCAAGTGACAATAAATTGGTCAGTAATTCCTGTTTCAGCATCCTTCAATACTTCTTTTAATTTGTTTTCAATTTCCGTTTTTGCTGTTTTAATCAGCTTTTCATCGGATTTCACTTTCTCATATTGAACCAGCAAATCTTTATAGTCAGATGGAAGGACAATTTCTTTATCCTTCTCAGCACGATCGTACTTCTCTTTCAAATACTTCTCAGCTGCGCTGGATCCGTCTAGCTCTGGAGCATGCCCTTGCAGTACGTGATATTCCCAAAAGTGCTTTTCAGCATTGAAAATCATATCGATAAGGTCCTGGTCTCGCTCTACTTCCTTCCAGATGAACTTGTTCCCGCCAAGAAGAACAGCGATATAACCTTTTTCCTTGTCAGTCACTCCTAGATAATGCTGGAGCTGCACAAGATAGCTTGCCGGAATTTCTTCGCCTTCCCACTCTTTAGCAAGAAACGCACTGGCTGTCTTACTTTCCAAAACAGCTGATTCACCAACAACTAAACGGTCAACGTTTGCTTTTATAAATGGATACTTGGGATGGCTGTACATGAAATTTGTTCGGCGTACCTTTTTACCTGTACGCTTTTCAAACTCCTTGGCAACCACATTTTCCATTTGATTTCCCCAGTAAATTGCTTCATTATCAGTTTCCTGTGGTTCGACCTGTCCTGTCTTTTCTAGCCAAAGTTCAAAAGGTGTACGAAAATTATTAACTCCCAGTATGATTCCAGCATCACTTCCGCCGATTCCTTTAGCCCTTTCTTGCAGCCATTCATAACGGCTCATTGCTTTTGTACATACTGCATTAATGGCCACTATTGAGTCCTCCCTTTACCGCCAGGGGCCTATATGCTACAATGACGGTACTATAATTGTTTTTCGATTTTCATCGAACCCGGACACCTGCCTCCCAACAGGTGTCTTTTTATGCTGTTTTAAATTCAAATCCCATGACTTCTGTTAAATACCGCTCCAAGTTATCCCTCAAAATGATTTCACCGTCATATTCAACAATGTCATCACCAAAAAGAATTTCATGTCCAAAATAATCTAGCCCCACGTGTTCAGGCTGTTCAACCATATTCGGGTATCCAAACCTCTCTATTTGGTCAATCATAGGATGATTCATTTTTATCCTCCTCTCTATGTATTAGGTGCTTTATTCACACCGCGATAAGCCGAAACGTAGATGATGGGGGAATGGTAGATATTCGTTCCGACTTATCGCGGCAGGAACAAAGGTTCTTGCCGCCCTATTCTATGGATGTTAGAATAGAAGTATCGACGATTAAGTGGCAGTGAGCTGTGGTGAGCTTACTGCTTTTCTTTTTGATTTGAAGTAAAATCTCCAATTAAAATTCCCATGATGAAAATAAAATAGGTTCCGAAAATCATAGCTAGGACATAACCCAAGTCCACTTATGAACCCTCCTTTGGAGTACTGATCCTAACAGCCCAATCAATCTTGACTCCTTGCCTCTTCAATTTTTTAATTAATTGTTCCAGCTTCTCTTTTCTGGTCAGAACCATTGGATTATTCCTCCTATCAACGGCATTAACTGCTGTATTATCATCACTGGGTCTACCCCTGTCACAATGGCACATGCCACATCTTTAGCTGAGGTAACATCTGCCCACTTAATTAAAGTAGCGACATCCAGTGTTTTTTTATCTGTTTCAAATTTTGAAATACAACTCCGTGAACGATGAAGCTTCTCTGCGATTTCCTCCTGGGTAAGACCAGCTCGCTCCCGGCATGCTTTCAATACTGCGCCGAAAGTCAATCCTTTCTCCCTCCCTTCTATGTTCCAATTTGGAAACGTTCCAGTATGGAACCGACAAATTAATAGATTGCTATTAAAATTAATAGATGAAAGGAAGTGCACCGAATTCTTTTGAGCCTGGCAGCTTCGTTCGGTGCCTTCGCTCATGAAACTTTTCTAGGAAACCAGTTTTCTATGTAGCTGAGGGCTGATTGAAGCTCTTTTCTCTTAATGTCTTTGTAGCTTGCTACACCAAAACGGTCCTTTAATTCTCGATGTAGTTCCCTAAATAGCTTTGAACGGAACTCTGGATTACTTTCCAGCTCATAAACCTTTTGAGCGATTCCTTTCTGCACACGTCGTTGTTCGCCACTGGATAGAGTGATATGCTCTTCGACTTTATGATCAATCTCATAGACTAGCTTTCTGATTTTATGTTGTTCAGCTTTAATGGTTTGAGTATCCTCCATAAGATCTGCAGTTGTTCTCAGCACCGTTACCAGAGCCTGATCTTTTGATAGAGGAACCATGTCTTCTTTAATCGTGTAGTATTCATCGACCAGCCTTTCATATGCATCCCATGCTTGCTCAGTATTTAGTGATTTAGCGTGAAGCCAAGCTCCTTTTTCAGTCCAAAGATAGAGAATAGAAGTAAATTTAAGGCTGTCGTCAAATTGACGTGACCCTTTGAATTCCCGTAATTCTTCTCCGGATAAGGCAAAATAATGTTTGCCTTGAACATACCGATCAGCATTTCTTTGAAAGTTCCGGTTAATAATTTTTGCTTCTGTTCCAAAAGCTGCTGCAAGCTGAGTGGTTGTTAATACTCGCTTACCTCTTTGGCAAATAGGCTGCAATTGATTCATTTACATAGCCTCCAGACTTTTTTGTTCTTGGTCACGCATCCAGGCATTGATCGTTTCCAGAGAAAAGAAAATTCTTCGCCTAACCCTGAAATGTGGGATTTGTTTTTCACGGACCATCGTATAAATTGTGTCAGGATGGACACCAATATAATCAGCCACTTCCTGAGCTGTAAGAGTTTTTCGCTGCACTTTGAAATGGTCGTGGGCTATTAGCTTTTTGAGATCCATATTTTGCACCTCCTAAGGGTTTCAGATTTTATTTAGTCTAAGCAAGATTTCGCTCACGCAACTTTTTGTTGGGTTTTACTTCAAAAAAAATATCATACGGGTTAGCTTCGAAGAGCTCAGATATTGCAAGAGCTATGCTTAATTTTGGGGTACGTACTCCTTGTTCAATCATTCCATAATAACTTTCACTTATTTCGACATTATGGAACCTTTGTAATAAATCAACAACATCTTTTTGAAGAAGACCCTTTTCCTTTCTTAAAGAAATTAGGATATCTCTACGATTGCTTTTCATTTTGCACCTCCCAACATTTTGTTGTCTTTATTTTACCCAACAAAATGTTGTACGTCAATAATAAAACACAATATTTTGTTGTTGTTTTATTCAATTTGTTTAATTACCCAACTACAGGTTGTATAATTAAAGAGTAATTATTCCAGAAAGTTATAGAAACGAGGGTATTTATGTCACTACTCGCTGAGAGATTAAGGGAATTAAGAAAAAAGAACAAAATGACACAAAAGGATGTTGCTACCTTTCTTGGGATTAGCGAAAGTGGCTATGGATATTATGAGCAAGGACGAAACGAACCTTCATTAGAAACATTAAGAAAGCTAGCTTCTAAATACGGAGTGTCTGTGTCTTATATAACTGGTGAGGTAAGTGATAAACAAAATTCACAAAAGCCTTCCACAAAAGACGAAAAAGATATTGCAAAAAGAATGGAGAAAATTCGTCAAGACCTTTCTGAAGACGATGGCTATATGTTAATGGGGGAACCAATTAGCGAGGAAGCAAAGGAATCAATCATGGATGCCATGGAATATGCAATTAGACAAGCCACCAGGATTAACAAAAAATATATTCCTAAGAAATATCGTGATAAACAGGACTGATTAGATGAAGGATTTTATTGTTGCTGAAGTTCAAAGATTAATTAAGAAATTCAAGACAAGAGATCCTTTTCTAATCGCTGAGAAACTTGGTGTCCATGTTGTACCATGGGATTTTACGGATGAAGTCCAGGGAATGTACAAATATGAGAGAAAAAATAAATTTATTTTCATAAATAACAACTTGGGCAAAGTCCGTAATTTTGTCATGGGACATGAATTAGGTCACTCGGTTCTTCACCCCAAACATAATGCTTCATTCCTAAAAAAGAATACTTTCTTTCCAGAAAGCAAATACGAAAGGCAAGCAAGTCAATTCGCTGTAGAGTTGTTACTTCCAGACGAAAGTCTAAGTGAATATGAAGATTCACATCTTTCAATCTATGAAATTGCTGAAATATATGGTGTGCCAAGAGAACTTGCTCACTTAAAAAAATTTAAAAAATAGATAGTTTTTTCAATAAAACCAAACCATGTGACACGTAGATTTGCGTGTTTTTATATTGAGTATTAATGGGTAATTAATCCATAAATACATAAATTTATTAAAAAGGAGATTGGGTAAGATGAAGTACAAGTTTTTACTAGTTATCTCTGTTCTATCTCTAAGCTTTATCTTAGGGGCATGTTCAGGTACAGAGGAAACTAAAGAGCCGGTAAACAAGCCTACTGATGAAGTTAATGAAAAAGCAGAAGAACCGAGTGACACCGAAAAACAAATATCCGAGCAACAACAGAAAACTATTGACTCTCTCAATAACTTCCCAGAGTTCATAAATAATTATAAAGAACTCGGTGAAGAAAAAACGCCTACATGGGATAATTACCTATACGGTCAAGAAGTAACCTGGTCTGGCACTATAATGGAAATAGGTTCTTCACAAATTTGGATATTAGGTGCAGGAGATTACACCGGTCAAACGTGGGATGATGTTAATTCATCAGGTAATGAAGCTTACAATGTTTTTGTTGCAGATTTTACAGGTAATCTTCTCACCGATTTAAAACCAGGTGATAGTGTTACAGTCAAAGGTACTTTAGAATCACGCGGAGACTATGATTTAAATTACCATTGGAAAATTTATAATTCTGAGATTCAATAATTAGCCCTTTTGGGCTTTTCTTTTCAACTTTAAACGAACATATATTTCATGGAATTCTTTTGGAAATTAAATAAAATTCCAGGAAGTTAGGGACAGCATGAACAGCATTTATATTTAACCTAATTACTCCTGTTAATATAAAAATATTAACAAAATGGGGGATTATTAATGTTGTATGTACCAATTTTAAGATGTAAAGCAGGAGAAAAGGATGCATTAATTCAATTAAAGGATGATGTAAAAGACAAAATTGTTCCTTTATTTGAAGTTGCACCGGATACTATTTCTAAGTTCTCAGATATAACAAGGGCTTGGAAAAGTAGGAAGTTCTACTTTGACTTGCATGCTGCTCTAGAAATCGATAATGAAAAATACTTCGAGCTCATTGATAAATGCATTATGGATGATGTATTGAGTGATATGATTCCAGCGGTACATGTTTCTGACAATTCGGAAAAAATTGCAAAGGTTAAAGAAGTATCTGCTAACGGAATTGCGATTAGAGTTACAACTAATGAGCTTTCCGATCCAGACTTTGATTTTTCTTTCTCTGACATGTTGAGAGAGAACGAACTTTCAAATTGTGATCTTATACTTGACGCACAGTTTATTAATAATGACACTTTGAATACACAGATTTTTGTGTTAAAAAGTACTCTTTCAACTATTCCTAACCTTGCCTCATTCAGGCGAATTATCATTGCAAGTGGATCGATCCCTGATACTCTTAATGTTCCTAAAGAGGAACTAGTATCCATTCAAAGATTTGAAAAGCTATTATTCGAAAATATCCGAAAAGCTCTAATGCCAAAAGGCATTGAACCGATTTTTTCTGATTACACAATTTCACATTACTCCTACTTCGAATTTATTCCTGGAATGCAGATGTCCTTTAAGATCCGCTATGCAGCGGAAAATGAATACTTCATCTATAAAGGTCTGACTCTTAAAAAGGGAGGGTTGAAAATTGATAAAGTGCTAGAAGGATGTAAAGCAATAATTGAAAAGTCCGGACATTTTAAGGGTCCAGACTTTTCATGGGGAGACACTGAGATTTATGATAGATACTCAGGGGAAACAACTGGACCTGGTAATCTTCAAAGCTGGGTTTCAATAGATGAGAATCACCATATTACTCTCATGGTAAATCTTCTCTCCAACCGGTCCTAGTTTTTAGGGTCTCTCTCGTATAATCCTTCAATAGTTTAAATGCAATGTTTTCAATTGCCATCTCTTTGAGACCTGTTCTGTCTTTTTTTGAATAACCTCTTACCTTATTTTCTTTAAGGTAAGACCTTAACTCAACATTCCAGAGCAGGTCTAAGAGATTGTACAATGAGATCTTTTTATTCATTTTGGTTGATCGAATTTTCTTAATTGAAATTGTACCAAACCTATTTACATATGCTACTTGTATACCCCAATGTGAAGGGATATAGTCAGCAATTCGATCTTCGAATTTTTGACCCACAACAATTGTATTTTTATCAAACGTTTTATCATAGCACTCTATTTGATTTATTAATCTTTCCAGGCTATCATGGTCACTCTTTATTTCAAAACCATGAAAAACTCCGTTTGCTAATGCAATATCAGCACGGGCCAATCCGTCGCAAATAACTAGTTCTTCAATTATCCTGTAGTGTTTGCCGCGGTTTTCTTTATGAATTTTTTCAATTAATTTCGCCCTGATATCAAAATCAGTAAGCATATTACTTCACTCCATTTTATTCGTTCAATTAAATATTACCATTAGGAAATATTTTTTAGAACAGAGAATTAAATATCCACCTAAAAAGTTGCCTGTTGAACTAGGCATTTTTATTTCAACACCGAACAGAACATATATTCCCTTATCGAAATTCTTGATAAAATTAATAAGGAGGAAAAAATAATGGCAAGCGTTCAAAAACGAGGAGCAAACTCTTTTATGCTTGTTGTAGAGGTCGGTTATGATTCAAAAGGCAAAAGAAAGAAGAAAACCAAAACTATACGAATTAAGGATCAGTCTTTACTAAAAACAAGAAAGAAATTAAATGACTACCTGCAGTCAGAGTTAGTTAAGTTCCAAATGGAAATTGAGTCAGGTGCGTACATTACTCCAGAAAAAATGATTCTTGCAGAGTTCGTAAAAGACTGGCAGAAAAAATATGCTGAAAAAGGCGGGCTAAGTGAACAAACATTAGATGTTTACCTTACTCACTTTAAAAACCACATCCTCCCTGCTCTTGGCCATTTGCGACTAGACCAGATAAAGCCGATTCATATTGTTAACTTTTTATCTCAATTAAAAAAAGTAGACGGCAGCCCCATGGCTGTCTCCACTGCGCAATATGTATATCGTGTCCTTAGAAACATTCTTCAGCGAGCTGCAGATTGGAAGATTATAAAAAGTAACCCTGCTGCAGATGTCTCAAAACCCAGCCAACGAGGAATTTTAGAGAAAGAAATAAACGTATATGATGAAAATGAAGTAGCCATATTGTTTGATGCTGTTCAGGAAGAACCGGTACATTGGCGTGTATTTACTTCTCTTGCTCTTGCTGCTGGATTAAGACGTGGTGAATTATTAGGGCTGGAATGGTCTCATATTGACTTGGAAAAAGGTATTGTTCAAATCAAACAGATTATAACACGTGGTACCGGCGGAAGACCCATTTTAAAAGGTCCAAAATCAAGGAATTCAAAACGGGTTATTTCTTTGCCGCGTATGATGGTAGAGGAGCTAAAAAGATACCATATACACTGGAGAAAAGAAAAAATGCGGATGAGAGATTTGTGGATTGAGCATGAGCATGAATTTGTCTTTTGCAATGAAAACGGAAAACACTATTACCCCACCACGCCTACTACCTGGTGGAAACGATTTACCGACCGGGCTGGAGTCCGATTTATCAGGTTACATGATCTAAGACACACTTCAGCAACCCTACTAATAAATCAGGGTGTTCATGCAAAAATTATTTCAGAGAGACTGGGTCATTCAAATATCCGTATAACCATGGATACATATGGACATGCTTTACAAACTGCAGATCAGGAAGCAGCTAACAAATTAGACTCACTTTTTACACGGCAAAAAAATAGCATTTAAAAATTTCGTCAACAATTCGTCAACAATTGGGGTTTACTCTATATTTTTAAGAATATAGAAAAAGCCTAGAACCGTTGAGGCTCTAGGCTTTTAACTGATGATTCCGACTGGGTTCGAACCAGCGACCTCTACCCTGTCAAGGTAGCGCTCTCCCAGCTGAGCTACGGAATCCTATTTTGTTTTCCCCTAGTGAGGACAATATAAAATATAAACTTTTTTCACATAAAAGTCAATACCGATATTCATTTCATTAATAGAAGATTAATAGTTTGAAAATAGATTACATTCACATTACATTTTTTTGATTTAAGTCTGTAATGTATCTTTTTAAGAAAATATGCTTTATAATGCCCTCTATATGATTCTTTTGTTAGATGAATCAAATATTTCAGGGTTACGGAAGGAGAAAATTTAATGAAAAAACTAATGTATCCCTTTTTACTAGTATTACTTTCTGCAGTGTTAGCAGCTTGCGGTGCAGATGAAGAAGGCAAGAGCGCAGAAAAAGATGATAAGGCCAAAACGGCTGAAACGGCTGAAACCGATCAGCAGGATCAGCAAAAGCAAATGGAAGAAATGCAAAAGAAAATGGAAGAACAAAAGCTTGAGGAAGATAAAACAGTTGCAATTGTAAATGACCAGGAAATTCTTGGCCGGGAGTATAATAGCGTTCTTACATCATCCCAAATGATGTTTCAGCAAATGGGACAAGATCCTACTACTAAAGAAGCTGCAGAGCAAATCAAGGAGCAAACGCTTGATAGCTTAGTTGGCCAGACTCTTCTTCTCCAGGAAGCGGACAAAAAAGGCTATAAAGCTTCTGATGAAGAAGTAAAAAAGCAGCTTGAAGAAACAAAAGGACAATTTAAAGACGATAAAGAATTCGAAACAGCCATGAAGCAGGCTGGTCTTAATCCAGACTCCTTAGAGAAAGAAATTGCCAACAACATTAAATACACAAAGTATATCGATAGCGAAATTAAGCCTGAAGAGGTTACAGACGCCGAGATCCAGAAGTTTTATGATGAGTATGCAAGCCAGGGTGGCGCTGAAGGCCAAGAGCCCCCTAAACTGGAAGAAGTAAAGCCACAGATCAAGCAGCAGCTTGAACAGCAAAAACAGCAAGAAATACTGGTTAAGCATGTTGAAGAATTAAAGAAAAGCGCCAAAATCGATATCAAGGTCTAAGCCTCGAGCAGCTTCCCTTTTTGGGTGGCTGTTCTTTTTATATGATAAAATTACCTTCCTCTTTTCATCTTCCTCCCCTTGAGAAATTATTTAAATACGGTAATATGTATTGGGGAGGCTACATCATGATAAAACATATAACAATCATTCAAATCATTGCAGGTTATTTAATACTCACTTTGGGTGTCTCATTAATTATTTTATCCGGTCTTGGTGCAGGTGCTTGGGATACCGTCTATGTTGGACTTTTTAAAAAGTTCGGTCTGACAATCGGAACATGGTCATTTCTGGTTACTACTTCCCTAATATTTTTCAACGCACTGCTCTCCTGGGAAAAGCCACAATTCAAATCCTTTATAGGTACTTTATTAGCAAGTCTTGGAATCGATCTTTGGCTGGAACTTGTATTTAACAGCACTGATATTACACTTTTTCCTGTTCAAATCCTCTCCTTCTTTTCAGGTGTTTTATTACTTGGATTTGGCGTTTCCATTTATATCCGCCCAAAATTATTTAGCGGACCCATTGATGGTTTAATGATTGCAACAGCTAAAAGGTTGAATATTAGCATTAAAAACGCCCGTATCCTAAATGAATCCTTGGCTTTGGCTTTTGGTTTCCTGTTAGGCGGTCCGGTAGGATTAGGTACTTTATTCGTCGCCATCTTTTTAGGCTACACAATCCAATATGGCACAGTGTTCCTAAACCTCTTGAAAGATAAAGGACTAAAAATTATTTAAAAGGCGTGCGAATGCACCGAGGAGCGTCGGACCGCCCGCGGAAAGCGAGCCCTTGGAGTGGAAATTAACAGGCCAATTTTATAGAGCTATTGTCTTGGAAAGAAGAGGGTGCCCAAAAGCTATACTTTTGGGACACCCTCTTTTTTATGCGAACATATTTTCTGTTAACGCTTGAAAAAGAACATTCGTTCGTATATAATGTAAATATAAGTAAGGAGGGATTTATATGAAAGGAATTCTTTATCGAGCAATGGAAGAGAGAAAGCCTGTGGAAATCATCTATCTCTCCAAACGTAATTCATTTACACAAAGAAAAATTTTAATTAAAGAACTGCGCGGGAGCACTATTTTGGCTTACTGCTTATATAGAAAGCAAATGCGCATTTTTAATTTAAATCATATTATGTCCATTCTGCCAGATAAGAAAACACGCCAAATCAGCTAATTCAATACTTCAAATAACAAAAGCTTGTATTTCTCATACGAAATACGGCTTTTTATTATGCCTTCCTGCCTTCACTGCATTTCTGTCCTGCACTGATTAACTGCCACTTAAGAGGGTATATATTCCTGAAAAGGGCTTTGTCCTGTGAATTACATTTAGAAGAGAAGAAAGGAAGGTTTTATGAAAAAAAATTCATTTTTAATGGCTTTGTTTGCCGGAAGCCTGGTATTGGCGGGCTGTAATCAAAGTGAAGAAAATGTTGTTGAGGAGGAAGACAAAAATAATCCTTCATTAGAGGAACAGCGAGCGGAGACAGAGGAAGCTCCCGAAGATCAATCAAAGATTACTGAAGAAGTTGGGTTAGGCGACACACACGAACAGTTTGTTGAAGAATATGGAGAAAATCAAAACAACAAGGAAATTGCCCGCTTTAATGGCGATACAATGCTTGTAGAGTTTGAAACCCATCGTGCTGTTAACATTGAATTGCAATTTGAAGATATGGAAAAGGAAATGAGCAACGATGAGATCCTTTCTTATATCGAAAAACGCATTCCGAGAGATTCAGAAGAAGTTGACAGAAATACTGATCATCAAAATGAGCAGCGTGAAATTATTGAATATAAAAGCGAACTATTAAAGGAAGCAGTTAGCGATGAACTATATGAAGGCGATGAACCCGGAACTTTCACTGTTGTACTAAATAGCAATGAAGAAGGTTATATCAACGCAAGCCTATCCATCGGCCAAAGCGATCAGGAAGCATAAAAGGAGAAAACCCAAAACAATCTGGCAAACAAAAAGGAAGGATCTCAGAGGAGACCCTTCCTTTTTTCGTTAAGCCGTTTGGGGCTTTGCTTTATCATCTCGTTTGAAGACAACCTGCAATACAATTAGCAAGATAAAAATTCCAAGTCCGATTATATCAGAAATACCTTCAGGATAAATCAGCATCAGTCCGCCAGCAATTCCCAATATTCTTTCCAGGGGATTTAATTTGCGCAGCCAGTAGCCAATTACCCCAGCACCAATCGCCATCATACCGGCCAAAGCAGTGAATACTACCCAAATTAAGTAATACCAGGTGGTATTAATCATCAAAAGCTCTGGAGAAAGAACAAACATATACGGAATGATGAATGCCCCAATTGCAAGCTTGGAGGCATTTACGCCGGTCTTAATCGGATCTCCTCCTGAAACCCCAGCAGCAGCAAATGCAGCAAGTGCCACTGGTGGGGTAATATCTGCCACAATACCAAAGTAAAATACGAATAAATGGGCAGACAAATCAGGTACACCCAGCAGTATAATGGCCGGAGCAGCAATGGTAGATGTAATAACATAGTTTGCAGTCGTCGGCGACCCCATTCCCAGGATGATGGCTGCAACCATTGTCAGCATCAAGGTTGGAATTAGCAAACCGCCAGAAAGGTCAAGCAGGCCATTAGCCATTTTTAATCCAAGACCAGTCTTAACAACTACACCTACGATTATACCAGCTGCAGCCGTAGCAGCTGCAACGCCCAAAGCTGTACGTGCACCATCAACCAATGCATCTATTGCATCCCGGAAGTTGATTCTGGTATCCTTCCGTATCATACTCACTGCAATTGTAATAACAATAGACCAAAGAGCCGCACGGATTACACTCATTCCGCTCATAAGTAAAACGATAACTGCCAGAATAGGCAGAAGCAAATAGATCTTTTTAAGTACTTCTTTCCGATTTGGCATTTCGTCATCATTCAGCCCTCTAAGGCCTACTCTTTTAGCTTCAAAATCAGTCATGATCCAAACGCCGGCAAAATAAAGAAGAGCTGGAATTGCTGCAGCTTTGGCAATATCCCAATAGGTAATGCCTCCGCCAATGAACTCGACCATAAGGAATGCGGCAGCACCCATGATTGGAGGCATGATTTGCCCCCCTGTCGAAGCAGTCGCTTCAACCGCACCTGCGAACTCCTTCTTATAGCCAAGTTTTTTCATCATTGGGATGGTAAATGAGCCCGAAGTTACAACGTTTGCAACAGAACTTCCACTGATTGTTCCCTGAAGGGCACTGGAAAAAATCGCAACCTTTGCAGGACCTCCTGTTCTCTTCCCTGCAATGGAAACGGCCAAATCATTAAAGTATTGCCCAACACCTGTTTTCACCAGGAAAGATCCAAATAATAGGAATAGAAATATAAAGGTAGCTGATACGCCTAATGGAGTACCAAGAATCCCTTCAGTCGTAAAGAACATCGTTTGAACAAGTCTTTCCAAATCCAATCCGCGATGTGCCAAGAATGCAGGCATATAAGGGCCATACATGGCATATGCCAGAAATATAACAGCAATAATAGTAATCGGCAATCCAACTGCACGCCTTGTTGCTTCAAGCACTAATAATACCGCAAGCAATCCTACATAAAAATCTATTTCTGTCAGTCGCCCAGCTCTCATAACAATTTCATCAATAAATAGAGGCCAATAGGATCCTACTACAATACCGAGAATTGCCAGTATTACATCATACCAGGCAACTTTATGTTTTCGCCCCCTGTCTTTTTTCCTTGCCGGAAATAACAGGAAGATCAGAGCCAATGCAAAACCTAAGTGGATCGAACGCTGCAGCTGGGCTGTAAGCATTCCGAAAACTCCAGTATATAAATGGAATAGCGAGAATGATAAAAGGCCAATAAAGACAATCCAGCCCATAATGCCTCTGAGTTTCCTTGTACCAGCCTCGGGATCATACTTTTCCAGCAGTTTCTGCTGTTCCTCCAGAGATAACGTTTCCCCTTTATTGTCCAAGGATATTCACTCCTTTCAAAGTCTCAATTAAGTTTAATTTTTTAGCTTTTATACGCACCCAGGTTCCTGGTTCTATATAGTCTGAAAGCGGATACTCTTTTCCTCCATTAATTACTGTATGATTTGCTCTAACCTCTCCTAGCCGGAGATCAAATGAAGGAAAAACCCGATTCATATTCTTAATATAATATTTGCCGTCCTTCTGTTCAAATATTTCTCCATTTGAAGCATTTTCAGGCATTCCAATCGCAAAATCCTCATACATAAGCTCGTATAGCTTAATATTGCCTTTTTCAGTTAAATTGTAGCTTTCAACAACATCTGAAAGGTGAATGGAATGAGTGTACTTTATTTTAAAAGATCCGTCCTCTTTAATTGGGAGATAAGCAAGCACTTCTCCTTTGTCCTGATATTCAAAAACAATTGCCTGCTTTATAGGAATGAAAAGCATAATTGCGATGGATGTGAGGCTGAGGAATGCCAGGATCAATTTTGCCTTCCCTGGCTTCTTAAATTTCATATAAAACCCCACCTAAAATAATAGTTATAATAACCAGTCTTTACATTTGATTGGAAAAACATTTTTTAAAGTTAATTGACCGGCGTAATAACCTTATTAGGTTTTACAGCCGGCCAAGTTTTTAAGCGTTTAAATTATGTTTTGTGCAGACTACTCAGCTTTTAAGCCTAATTCGTCAAAGTACTTTTTAGCACCAGGGTGCAGTTCGATTCCCGTGCCTTTAACAGCATTTTCTGCTTTGATCATTTTGCCTTTTGCGTGAGTTACTTTATCAAGATTTTCGAAGATAGCCTTTGTTACATCATACACAACTTCATCAGAAAGGTCGTTAGAAACAACAAGCATTGCCTGTACAGCTACTGTTGGAGCAGCTTCAGCAAGCTTGTAAGTTCCGGCTGGAACTTCATCCTGGACGTAATATGGATACTTTTCAATCAGTTCATCAATTTTGCCTTGTTCGATTGGAACAATGACAACATCCTCGGTTGCAGAAAGGCCTTCTACAGCACCAGTTGGAGTTCCTGCTGTAACGAAAGCGGCATCAATTGTGCCATCCTGAATTCCTGCAGTAGATTCATCAAAAGATAGGTCCTGTTTGTTGATATCCTCTAATGTGATCCCATGCACTTCAAGAATTTGCTCAGCGTTTGCAGCAGTACCTGAACCTGGAGCTCCAATTGAGACCTTTTTGCCTTTTAAGTCTTCAACTGATTTAATGCCTGACTTTGCAGTTGTAACAATCTGAATCGTTTCTGGATAGAGTGTGCCAATTGCACTTACGTTATCAACCGCTGCTCCTTCAAACATCAGCTTTCCTTCTTTAGCATATGAAGCAATATCTGTTTGAGAGAAAGCGATTTCTGCATTGCCATCTTTCAGTGTGTTCATGTTCTCTGCAGATGCACCTGATACTTCAGCATTTGTGTCTATTCCCGTAGCATCAGAAATAATCTCAGCGAACGATCCGCCTAGCGGATAGTATGTACCGCCTGTTCCACCAGTTACGATGCTCATAAATTTCGGCTTTTCAGCGCCATCGCCTTCGCCACCGCCGCCATTGCCTTCATCAGTCCCGCCACCGCATGCAGCAAGTACCATCGAAAGCGCTAACAGTAAAACTGTTGCGAGAAGAAAACTTTTCTTTTTCATTATACTTCCCCCTTTATAAAATTACAGTTTCTCGTACTATATACTATCTAAAGGATATCCTGATTGTCAAATGATACCTCCTTCTATTTATAATTCAGTATACGTCTTCCGTTAACCTCCGAAAGGTATGAGTATTTTATGCATGTAGCTGCTCATCTTTTAGAATTAGCTGGCATCTTTTTTAGCACTTTCACCCATATTATTACAGAATGCCTCCTTCAAGAATACTTGTAAAAAGCAAATCGTATATATATATGATAAAATCTTGATGAAAAGCCTTACATACATGCAAACGGAGGAATAGATAACATGGATTTTCCAAGAGGATCAATTAAGGATATTAAGATAGACAGCAAAGAGCTGGGAGAAGAGGTTAGCCTGCTCATTTATTTGCCGGCTTCCTATTCACCTTTATATAAATATACCGTTGCCATCACCCAGGATGGAAAAGATTATTTTCAGCTTGGAAGAGCTGGCCGTATCGCAGACGAACTTTTAGGCGAAAAAGAAATTGAAAACCTAATCATTGTCGGCGTTCCATATAAAGACGTTAAAGATAGATGGAACAAATATCATCCTGACGGAGACCAGAATAAAGCTTATATCCGCTTTCTTGCACATGAATTGGTACCATTCCTTGACCGTGAGTTTCCCACTTACCAAATGGGAATGGGCCGGGCGCTGATGGGGGACTCCCTTGCTGCTACGGTATCGTTAATGACAGCGATTCAATACCCCAATACATTCGGACGGTTAATTCTACAGTCTCCTTTTGTAAACGAATCAGTTATGGAGGCTGTGAAAGAATTCAACCAGCCACACCTTCTTAATATCTACCATGTCATTGGAAAAAAAGAAACAGCTGTAAAAACAACCGGAGGCTCGGAACAAGACTTCCTCACTCCAAATCGCGAACTTTCAAAACTAATTGAAGAAAAACGTTTTCCATATTTTTATGACGAATTTGATGGAGATCATACATGGACATACTGGCAGCCAGATTTGAAAAGAGCACTTAAATTAATGTTTTGACCTTTTTTATAAGCGAAAAGGACTATTATTGAGCTTTGACGAAAAGAATACATGGATGGGCACTGTTTTTTCTTTTAAAAAAAGGTATAATTATATAATGAATTTAGAAAATTTGCTATAATAGTTCAACTACAAAGTTTTATTATCTCATTTAATCCTGCCAGTTATTAAACAAAAATAAACATGGAGGTTGTTGTATGAGCACGAAATACGGTATCGTTATCTTCCCTTCAAAAAAATTGCAAGATTTAGCCAACTCTTATAGAAAGCGGTATGATCCGCATTATGCATTAATTCCTCCACATGTCACGTTAAGATCCGGGTTTGAAGCATCGGAAGAGGAGATTAAAGTGCTAACTGAAACTTTGCACGGTATAGCCATTAAACACCAGCCTTTTCAAATAAATGCTTCGAAAATCAGCTCTTTTCAGCCGGTTAACAATGTCATTTATTTTAAGATTGAGCCTACCTCCCAGCTGGAAGAGCTTCACCGGGAATTGAATGATAATATTGCTGCAGAGGGTCCTGAGTATAATTTTGTCCCTCATATTACAATTGGTCAAAAACTTTCCAATGATGAGCATTCAGATGTATATGGATCTTTAAGAATGCAGCCGGTTAATCACGAAGAAGTAATAGACCGTTTTCATCTTCTGTATCAACTGGAAAATGGCTCTTGGACTGTATATGAAACATTTCGACTAGGAAAGGATTAATCAAAAGTGGAAGTAAAAATCGTCGCAACTGAACAACAATTACAGGATGCATTTTCTGTACGTAAACTGGTATTTATTCACGAGCAAAATGTTCCTGAAGAAGAGGAAATTGACCAGTATGAAGATGAATCAGCCCATTTCGTACTATATGATGATGGAAAGCCAGCAGGTGCAGGCCGTTTCCGTACTGTAGATGGGGTTGGAAAAGTAGAAAGAATTTGCGTACTGCAAAAGAATCGGAAAAGCGGTTCCGGAAAAGCGATCATGAAGAAAATTGAAGAATACGCAAAAGACCAGGGACTGCCTGCTCTAAAATTAAACGCCCAAACACAAGCCATTCCTTTTTATGAAAAATTGGGCTATGAGGTCATCTCAGAAGAATTTATGGATGCAGGGATCCCGCACCGCACGATGAAAAAATTAATTTAACGGACTAGCTCCTGCCTTGGTGGCAGGAGCTTTTTGTTGTGCAATAATTTTTCATCTTTCTGCAAACACTATTCCAGATGCAGCTTTAAAGGAGTGGTTTGGATGGAATATTTACATATCGTCAGTGTACTGGTAATAGGCTACATCTTTTTATTTGTAATGGCAAAAGTCTTGGGAAAAACGCAAATCACTCAGATTACTCCTTTTGATTTTATATCGGCGATAGTATTGGGAGAGCTGGTGGGGAATGCACTTTATGATGAAGAAATTGGTATTCTTGAAATTTTCTTTGCAGTAGCTGTATGGGGAATCTTAATTTATGCAACAGAAACTCTTACACAAAAGTTTAAACGCGCCCGTAAATTCCTTGAGGGTGAACCTTCTATCGTTATTAAAAAGGGGAAAATTGTTTATGAAGAATTGAAAAAAAACCACTTGGATTTAAACCAGCTGCAGCATCTTCTCCGTTCAAAGGACGTTTTTTCCATCCGTGAGTGCGAATATGCCATCCTGGAAACTGACGGAACGATTAGTGCGTTAAAAAAACCAGTGTATGCATCGCCTACTATTCAGGATTTGAACTTACCGTTAAACACGGTTGAACTTCCAGTTACAGTCATTTTGGATGGAGAAGTGGTATGGGATAATCTTAAAAGCATTGGATGGGACGAAATCAGGCTTAATAATGAAATAAAAGCGAACGGAGCTGTGTCTATAAAGAAAGTTTTATATGCGGAATGGAAAGAAGGAGAGGCTTTGCACGTGCAAACGTACTAAGCCCCTCCTTCTTTTTTCTATTATATACATTCACTAAAGTGACGGCCTTTTCCAGTCAGCTCGCCATATGTTTGTTCTGCTATTTTTCTATTTGTAGTGTTTTTGTTTTCGGAACGCTGATATGCTTTCGTTTTATTTAATCTTTTTTTTATATCAGTAGGAAGTTCTTGAATGAAGTCTTTTGAATTAGATTGAGCAGCTATTCGGGTAACAGGTACAAAACGAAAAGGATCATACTTATTGCCAAATTCTCTTTCTGCGTACTGATTATATTGGTAATAGGTCAAAGGCAGGATATAGCCCATGATTGCTCCCCCCTCTCCATTCACACTCTTATTAAAGAAATACGTTATGTAATTCATTTTTATGTACCCGTTTTCAAAGAAAATTAAACATTAAGGGACTTTAGAATCCTTCTGTGTTTTGATATGATAAACTTTGTCTTGTTCCTTTTACGTGACAAAGGCAATTCAGCATTCATTTTGAATGGGACGTACTAAATCCATTGTCCAAATGATTGCTTTAAGCGGGGTATTTTATGAAAACGGCACTTTTACATAATAAAGTATTAAATCTTGAAAAGTTAAATAGAGAAAGCTATCAACATATATATCAAGAGGGCAAAAAAGGGAAATTGTTTTGTCCGGATTGCGGGGCTTCAGTCCGTTTGTATTTAGGCATCAGCAAGGAACCTCATTTTTATCATATTCAGCCTATTAGCAGAATGTGCCAGGATGCTGAACAGGATTCCGATTCTAAAACAGCACAAGCTGAATTGAAAGAATTTATCGAAAGAAACGGTTTCCAGATTCCAGTATCAAGGGCTATTGCTTCCACTGCAGTTAAAAATGCCGATTCAACCTTTAAAAAAGCTCTGCCTGTTAAAAACATCCCTCCTTACACGAAAGACAACACTCAGAACCATAGCTTTCCGGATGAGTACTTGCAGGCGCTGTCCCAATCAGGAA
Source organism: Bacillus sp. ISL-47 (assembly GCF_018613175.1). NCBI lineage: Bacteria > Bacillati > Bacillota > Bacilli > Caryophanales > Bacillaceae > Bacillus > Bacillus sp. ISL-47. Next base: position 81,376 of record NZ_JAGGQS010000022.1, read on the forward strand.
TTTTTTTGGATGAGCGGCAGGCTGCTGCTGTATCCCATATCGAGGGGCCCTTGCTTGTCCTTGCTGGAGCAGGAAGCGGAAAAACCCGAGTTTTAACTACGAGGACGGCTTTTATGCTGCGGGAAAAAAAGATCGACCCGAAGTCGATTATGCTCGTCACATTTACTGCAAAGGCTGCTGCCGAAATGAAAGAACGGCTGCTTGATTATCCCGGAATGGACTCCAGAAAGGTAAAGCAGGTAATATCAGGTACATTTCATAGTCTGTTTTACCGGATCCTTTCCTTCCATTCCCCTGAAAAATGGTCTTCAGGCAAGCTGCTGAACAGAGAATGGCAGCGGGAGCAGATTATTAAAGAGGCTTGCAAAGATTTAAAATTGGACGAAAAAGAAATTGCCTATGACCTGACACTACAGCAAATTAGTTATTGGAAAAACTCACTTATCATGCCAGAGAAGATTCAACCTGAAAATGACTGGGAAAAACAAACCGCAATTCTATATAAAAGATATGAACAAGCAAAGGAGAGAAAAGGATTATTTGATTTTGATGACATGCTAACAGGCTGTTATGCCCTTTTTAAAAATCATCCCGCTATCCTCGGACAATATCAAAGTCGATTTCAATATTTCTTGATTGATGAGTTCCAGGATATTAATAAAGTTCAATACGAACTAATGAAAATGCTCTCTGCACAGACAAAAAATATATGTGCAGTCGGCGATGATGATCAGTCTATCTATGCTTTCAGAGGCAGCGACCCGCAATATCTTCTCGATTTCGAAAAAGATTTTCCCGAAGCAAAGGTCATAACATTAAATCAAAATTATCGCTCTGCACATGAGATAGTCTCAGCAGCCAACCAAATTATTTCCCTTAATAAACTAAGACGGGCAAAAAGCATGAATGCCCAATATTCGAGTAATCAGCAGCCCTTCTTATTTTTTCCGTATGATGAAGAAGAGGAAGCAACCATAATCCTAACAGACATTCAGGATAAAATAGAAAAAGGCTATGAACCACAAGATTTTGCGGTTTTATTCCGGACACACGCCGGCAGCAGAGCTGTTTTCGAGAGACTGGCAAATTCAAGCCTCCCTTTTAAACTAGATCAGGATGCCGAATCATTTTATGATCGTTTTATTGTCAGAAGCATGCTTTCTTTTTTGAAGCTTTCTATAAATGAAGACGATCAAAATGCGATAAAAGATATATTACCTTCTCTTTTTGTTAAGCAGACGGCTTTGCAGGATATAAAAGCGGAGAGTATTTTAAAGGATTGTTCACTGCTCGAATGTCTTAGCCATATAAAAACAGGCTTTGCTTTTCAGGAAAGCAAATTAAAAAAGGTGATTCCCGTGACCAGATCACTTTCAGGGCTTACTCCCTTAACTGCAATTGAAACGGTTGAAAAGGAACTCGGATTTCAGGATTTTATAAAAAAACGGGGCAATGAGGGCAATAAGATGGAAAAGGGATCTGATGACCTGAAGGACTTGAAGGTTGCGGCGCGCAATTTTAATTCTCTTGCCGAATTTATAGAGCATACTGAGCATATGAAAGCCATGAATAAAGAAATCAAGCAACTCAGCAAAAGTTATTCCAACGCCATTACTTTAAGTACGATCCATCGTGCAAAAGGCCTTGAGTATAATGTGGTGTATGTTGTCGGGGCTGTAGAAGGAAGCCTTCCTCATGATCATGCTCTTGAAGCTTACCGTTCAGGGGATTCCGCTCCGTTGGAGGAAGAGCGCAGACTGATGTATGTAGCTGTAACTAGGGCGAAAAAAGACTTATATATTTCAGTACCGGAAAAAAGGCGTGGACGAAAAGCCTATCCTTCACGGTTCCTTGCCCCCATTACAAGAAGCAGCAGACGCTAAAGTTTTAGAAAAGCAGACGGACCTGGCCTTTAATTGCCAGGTCCTTTTATCATTCATTATTTTTTGTTCATCATCTGTGAAATGGTATTAAAGTCAAGCTGCTTGCCATCAGCAACAATTGATTTCACAATTTTATCTTCCATATCTTTTGAAACGGGCTTATTCGCAATTTTGGAAACCCTCTTAATAACATTTCTTACTGTCTTTTCATCTTTAAAGTTTGCATTCTGCAAAGAACCGGCCAGCTCAAATACATCCTTCATATTTACGCCTGTTTTCTTTTCAAGGTTTTTAAAGAAATTATTATCCATGCTGCTTTTCACGCTCCTTCTTAAACTACTTTATATTGTATGAAGGAGGGCAAAAAAGGTGAAATAAAGAAAAGCCGACCCAACCATGACTATGGCATTAGGTCAGCCGCTCTCAAAATAAAATCTTAGTGGTAGAAACTCGCACCAACAATAATTAACAAGATGAATAACACGACAATTAAAACAAAAGTGTTTCCGCCGTATCCCCCGCCATAGCCGCCATAACCATAGCCGCAATAACCGAAGCCCATGCCTATCACCTCACTTTGTTTTTACTCAATACAAGATATGTATATTAACCAGCAGGTGTATAGGCAAGCCCCTAAGCAACTCTTGCATTTTAGTCCATCAGACTAAAATAAGGCTTGGCCTTTGTTATTAATTCGTCTATGCGCCTTGCGTAGTCCTTATAAGCAGTTTTTAAAACAGGTTCTTGTGCAGTCATTGAGTTCCATTCAAGTTCAGAATGAATTTTTTTCATTAAGATTAAAAGATGCTCGTCCTGCTTTATCTCAGGTATCTTTAATGAGTCATTATAAAGATCAATTTTAAGCTGGCCTTGCTCATCAATTTGAGCAAAAAAGACATTTTCTGGCTCTACCTGTCTTTTTGCCAATTCTATGCTCAGCCATTCCCTGCTAACTCCCGCATTTTTCAAAGCGTCGTAGTAAATGGTCCCATCCATAATGACAGCATGTGGTACGCCCGCTTCTGGAAAGTGGTCAAATAAGTCTCCTGCAGTCAGCGGCTGTTTGGCTTTTTTTAATATTATATTTAATTCGCCATTCGAATCCAAAGAAGCAAATTCCACATCGGCAACCCGAAAAATATCTTTTTTTCTTAACTGTTCCATCAATTCGTCTGCACTGAACTTTTCTTTTCTTAAATTATCTTCCAGTATTTTTCCTTTTTCAATAAAAGTTGTTGGCTTCCCTTCAACAAAATCTCGAAAGGGCTTGCTTTTTAATGACAAAATGCTGATAAATAATGGCACAAATGCCCAAATCAATAAGGCAGTTATTCCATCCCTTAAGCTTAGTTCAGGATCCATAGAAAGTGTTCCTGCGATATCGCCTACAGTGATGCCAACAATATATTCGAAAAAGGATAGCTTGGAGAGCTGCTTTTTTCCTAATAATTTCGTGATGAAAAAGAGTCCCAGGATGATAAATGATGAACGTACAACTGCTGCAAGTATTTCTGTCAATGTAGTTGCCCCTAATAATGAAATGAACGATTAAGTTCTCTTATGCGCTTGGATAAAAAACCATTTATATCTGAAGCTGTAACCATCCCCTGATGGAAAATACGCTGTGCTTTATCATCTGAAGAAGCCATGGCCTTTTCACTTAACGCATATTCCATCTCCTTAATCATCACTTGCAGTACCTTTAGATTTTGTTTACTTTCTTCCATCCGTTACCAACGTCCTTCGCCATTAGCCTTTTGGTTTAAAAATAAGTGCGCCGATAAAGCCGAATATAATGGCAGCGGATATACCGGAGCTGGTTACCTCAAACATTCCTGTCAAAACACCGACAAGGCCGTGCTGATCAGCTTCCTGCATGGCGCCATGCACCAGGGAATTGCCAAAGCTTGTAATCGGTATTGTTGCGCCTGCCCCTGCAAAGTCAGCTAGTGGTTCATAAAGACCAATTCCATCGAGAACCGCTCCTAATACAACTAAAAGGCTCAATGTATGACCAGGTGTTAATTTAAATACATCAAATAATATCTGGCCAACTACGCAAATAAGACCCCCTATAACAAAAGCCCAGAAAAACATTGGCAACATACAAAAAAACCTCCTTTAATCCATTTCGATTGAAACTGCATGGGCAATGCAAGGAATGCTCTCATTCTGCTGAAAGGTCAATGGCGATAAAAGCGCTCCTGTGGCAACTACAAGTATTCTCTTATATACTCCCTGTTTCATTTGGTTTAATAAATGTCCATACAATACCGTAGCTGAGCACCCTGCTCCGCTTCCGCCTGATTGAACAGGCTGATCTTCTTTATAAATCATTAGCCCGCAATCCTTGAATTTCTCTCTTTCTATGTTCAGGCCGTTATTAGACAGCAGTTCATAAGCGGTTTCCTGTCCAATTCTCCCCAAATCTCCAGTTACAATCAAATCATAATAAGATGGATCAAGCTGCATATCCCTGAAATGTGCTGTTATCGTATCTGCAGCTGCCGGAGCCATTGCCCCTCCCATATTAAAAGGATCCGTGAGGCCCATATCGATCACTTTTCCAATAGTGGCTGAAGTTGTGACAGGCATATTCTTGCCAGGTACTTTAGAAGTAACAAGGGCTGCTCCTGCACCAGTTATCGTCCATTGAGCGGTTGGCGGCTTCTGCCCGCCATATTCGGTCGGATACCGGAATTGCTTCTCTACAGCTGCGTTATGGCTGGATGCACCTGTTAAAATGTAGTCAGCCCCTTGATAATTAACAATAAAGGATGCCAGCGCCAGTCCTTCCATAGAAGTAGAGCAAGCACCAAATATCCCGAAATAAGGAATCTGAATGGTCCTTGCGCTTAAGCTTGACGGAGTTATTTGATTAATTAAATCGCCTGCAATATAAAACTGAATGTCTTCCTTTTGCTTATTGGCTTTTTGCAATGCAGTTTGCCCAGCTTCTTCCATAAGGACACGATGAGCTTTTTCATAGGAGTCCTCCCCCATCCATAGGTCGTCGTGCAGGACGTCAAAATCCTCCGCAAGATTGCCATTTGCTTCAAAAGGACCACCGGAAACACCAGTAGCAGCAATTACAGGGCGGTTTTGAAAAATCCAGGATTGTTTTCCTTTTAGCATTAAATAACCCCCCATATCCCTAAAAGCGTTTTAATGAGAGCTACTACAAAAGCCGAGAATACTCCAAAAAGAATGACGGAGCCGGCAAGCTTGAACATATTTCCCCCGACACCCAGTACAAATCCCTCTGTACGATGCTCGATTGCTGCTGAGATAACTGCATTCCCAAACCCTGTTACAGGAACAGCACTCCCGGCACCCCCGAATTGGCCAAGGCGGTCATAGACGCCAAAGCCAGTCAGCAGCATGGATAGGAAAATCATGGTAGCTACTGTCGGATTTCCGGCTGTTTGCTCTGTAAAGTTAAAAAAATAAATGTAGAAATACGTAATAGCCTGTCCGATTGCACAAATTAGGCCTCCTACCCAGAAAGCACGGATACAATTTTTTATGACGGGGCGCTGCAGTTCATGCTTTTGTTCTAGCTGTTCATATTGCTGCTGCTCCGGTGTCTTGCTGGAATTTTTTTTACTCATTGCCCATGCCCCTTTCTATGTCATTTCATTTTTTAATTTAATAATTTTATCAAGCTTCTTTTTTGCTTTTTTATCAGAGAAATCCGGATCTTTCATTTTTTCCTGGAGCTCTACAGCCTCAATGAAAATCTTATAGTCGCTCGAAACGGTAAAATTCTCGTCCGGATATTTTTCCTCAAGCATCTTATTCATCTTCTTTTCAATCTTTTTCATGTTAAACCGCTTCAGGTGTTTGACTTTGTAGGCGACAAGTGTGTCGCCATCCCCTTTCACAACAGCCACATCATATAGCTCTTCCATGGATTCGACATCATGCTCAATACTTGCAACCAAGTCCAAATTTTTTTTTGTATTCTTGTCAATTAAAGTAGGCGGAGGGTTGGTCGTCTTGAGAAGTGCCAAATCGCTTTCTGTCACTTCACCATCTCCGCTGCATCCAGTTATTGCGAAGAGTAAGGCTGCCGATAGCCATAAGTGTCTTTTTTTCATATAATTCCCTTCCTATGTAGAAACTTTAGTTATATTGTCCTCGAACAGGTGCTAATTTATGAAAACTATTGATAATCCTAATTTTTCCAATCAACCGCAAAAAAATAAAGCCGGAAACCTGCCGGCTTTATTTTTATTTTTTCTTTGACTTTTTCCCGCACCCACAGCCTTTTTTCTTTTTCTTTTTTAGAGGCCTGGATTTTGTGTCCGCTTGCTCATTTTCATTCTTCATCATGGGGAGGCCCTCCATTTTCAAATATTTTCCCTCTGAATATTTTATGCTGAGCCACCATGCTTGTGTAAATCAAATGCCTAAGCAATAAATACCTTTCTATTCATCGATCCACTTTTGAAGCACCGTTTCAATGATTGCTGCAAGCCCCGCCACAGCGAGCACTAGCAATCCTGGAACAGCCCATTCCCTGAGAAAAGCATATGATGCACATATAAAGATGGCACTCCATACGCCCGTACACCAAAAACAGCTCAAAAGTTCACCGAAAAACCCCCGGACCCTTCCGTTTTTTATGACTATATAGATTTCAGCTTCACCGTCTTCACCTTTTTCTTCTACTTCCTCCAGGAATGGTTTCCGAATAAATTCCGTAATTTTATCAAACACAATCAGTCTGGTCAGCCGAAAGCTTGCAAGAGAGAGGATAAGCAATTCCATAGGTGTTATATCCACCTTTTCACCTCCAATTATAAAAAAAGAGCCTATTTTTTTGTAAAACAAGGCGTTTGTCCGTAACCCATAGGGGACCCCGGCAATATGTTATTAGTGTAGACCACAAGAAACAAACAAGGAGGAAATCAAAAATGGGTTGTGGAAAAAAAGACGACTTCAAAGGCAAAAGCTGTGTATGTGAAGTAGTTCGTGCTATAAAAGATATTCAAGATAATGCAGAAGATGTGTGCGAATGCCCTTCAAACTGTTTCCTGGAGCCGCTGGGAGCTATATCACCTTCAAGCAAACGTCGCCATAAGCGTCCGGATACTCGCGTGTTCACACTAAAATCAGCTGATGGGTCACCGTTCCATGCTTTCTTTAAAGGAGATGACTGTGCATGTGTTTCCATCTTCTTCAGAGTAGAAGAAGTATTTGATAACTGCTGTGCAGTGCTTCGTGTCCTTCTTCCGGTAAATAGGAAAGAAGGTCGTGACAAGGTAGTTAATCTTGCTGATGACTGCTGCATTGACTTGAAGAAAGTTTGTGAAGTAGACTACTTCTTAGCGACTGACGATTGTGTTACAGTTGATCTAAGCTGCTTCTGTGCTGTTCAATGTATTGCCGATGTAGACCTTGATGTTTGTGAAGACTAATTAAAAGAGGCCAGCCGTACCATACGGCTGGCTCTTTTTGTGGGAAGATTATCTTCTTAAGCCAATCATTTTTACTTCCTTTAATGATTGAATGCTAATTTTTTCAATTGACTCATCAAAAAGTTTAATTTCTATCCATTCTTTATCTTTAGTGGCCAAAAATCCTCTAATTGCTTTCTCTTCGGTTTCAAAAATGCAAGGAATTGGGGGAAGCTGTTTTGGAAAATCAATTAAGTAATCCAAACGTTCAGCCGTGTCCATTTCCTTAAAGCCTTTCACCCGTTGAAAAGACGGCTTTCTTTTTTCTGTAGTAAAAGCAAAAGAGGGTGCTTCTTTTTTTTCCTCCCGGCTTGCTTCAAATTCTTCTATGGCTTCCTGCACTTTCTCCTTGTCTGCCACTTTCTCAACCGCCGCATCTTCAATCATGTTTTTATGTTTTTCTATAGTGGTATGATCATGAAGTTCCGACCCTGTCTCCAATTGCTTGTTTTTATTTTCCAATTCTGCTTTTCTGCTGGAATAAACAGTTTGCATTTTAGTTTCCGGAAATTGAAAATTTGGCTGCTGAATATAAAATAAGGGTTGCTTTTCTTTTTTCTCTGCCACTATCGTCCACCTCCGCAATCATAATCTTTCATCTTATTATATGTATGCAGAAAATGGGCTTTCGTTTCTGCGTGGACAATAAAAAAGAGGGTGTCCAAATAGTATAGGCTTTGGGCACCCTCTTTCTTCCAAGACAATAGCTTTATAAAATTGGCCTGTTGATTTCCACTCCAGGGGCTCGCTTTCCGCGGGCGGTCCGGGAGCCTCCTCGGTGCATTCGCACCTGCGGGGTCTCCCGTTGACTCGCTTCTCCCGCAGGACTCTGAATCAGCATCCTTGATTTTACACCGCACGAAGGAAATGCGGACGCATTTTCGAGGATCTCGCCCCTTCCGCTCCAATCAACAGGATGCAAGAATCAATATCAGCACATACACTAAGGTGAAAAATAATTGTCCTTAATGTCATAAAACAAAAAACTGACTCAAAAAAATTGTAGTTCAAATTTGAGTCAGCCTCAATAATTTAAAGAATATGATAACCTGAATCAACGTGAATATTTTCACCTGTAATTCCGCGTGACAGGCTGCTGAACAGGAATAGCGCAGTGTCCCCAACCTCTTCAGGTGTCGTTGTTTTGCGAAGCGGTGCACGTTCTTCGATTTCCTTTAGAATTGAATTAAATTCGCTGATTCCTTTAGCAGAAAGAGTTCTGATTGGTCCGGCTGAAATGGAATTTACACGAATACCGTCTTTTCCAAGATCATTAGCAAGGTATTTGACACTTGCATCAAGTGATGCTTTTGCCACTCCCATAACATTATAATTTTTTACAACCTTTTCACCGCCAAGATAGGTAAGGGTGACAATGCTTCCCCCTTCAGTCATTGACCCTCTTGCTTCCTTTGCGATAGCCGTCAGGGAATAAGAGCTGATATTATGCGCAAGAAGGAATCCGTCCCTTGTTGTGTTCATATACTCACCCTGAAGTTCTTCTTTATGGGCAAAGGCGATGCAGTGTGCAATTCCATGAATTACGCCTGCTTCTTCCTTAATTGTACTGAAGCATTTTGCAATATCTTCGTCACTTGTTACATCGCAAGGCAGTACGAGTGAATTGGCATCTTCAAGCGATTCAGCAAGTTCACGCACACTTTTTTCAAGCCTTTCTCCCGCATATGTAAAAATCAGCCTTGCACCTGCATTGTGAAGAGATTGGGCAATCCCCCAGGCAATACTTCTTTTATTGGCAACTCCCATTACTACGAACGTTTTTCCATTTAAAGAAAGAGTCATTTTATAGGCCTCCTGAAATATTTATTACAAGTTATTAGTACCTAGTGCTAATTGTACATGAATTTTTAAAAAAAGAAAAGCCTATAGCCGTGTTGGAAACATGAAAAAATCCTGCTCGTGGCAAGCAGGATTTTTTAACGTTTATATTTGAATGCTTTGAGCTTTAAGTGTCTTCAGCGATCGCAGGTTTATAACAGACCTTACGCTTCTTAACACCATTCACAAAATTCTAGCTCACGCTTCAATTCATCAACATATTCTTTTGAGCCAGTAACAATCAATCGGTCATTGACATGAAGTTCGGTATCCCCATGAGGCACGATTGAATCCTTCCCCCTGAAAATCCGTACAAAAATGACATCTCCTGTAAACGGGAATCTTCTGAGCATCATGCCTTCAAACTGCTCGTTTAATAACCGGATTTCATATAATGCAGTGTCCTGATTTGTTAAAATGTTAACTACACTTGGTGATTCAATTAAGGCTCTCAGAAGCGCCTTGGCAGAGAGTATCGTAGAAAATAGTTCTACATCATGCTCACGAAGTGTTTCTTCCATATCAGGGCTTTCCATGCGGCAAATGACTCGCTCCACGCCTTTTTCTTTAAAGGCAATGGAAAGCGTTGCATTGGTCTCTTCGTCGCCTGTAGAAATTACAACGATATCCGAATCAAAAGCATCTGTTTTCTCAAGTGCCTCCATATCGAAATCTTCTATTTCAATAATATCAAATAAAGAGTCTGCAATCTGTTTTTCCGCCTTTTCCTGCTTCTTGTGATAAAGAACAGGTTCATATAAAGAGGATTTAAGCTCACTATAGATCGGCATAGTCATTTGGTTAGCCCCAATAAAGGAAACCTTGAGCTTCTTCTCCTCTGCAGCTTCCTGCGGGAAGAGCTTTTTAAAAACAACCGGTGTAAAGACGCTTGTGATAACAGCCACCAGAATCAGCGTGCCGCTCATTTCTGCCGTAATTACGCCCATCCTTTCCCCAATTGTTGCAGCAGCAATCACAAGCGATAGGGTGGATGTTAACAGAAAGCCTGAAGCAATTACCGTCTTTATGTCATACCATCTTTTTAAAAGATAAACTGGCAAAATCTTAGAAAGAAGTAAGGCAATCAGCAGAAGCGGTATAAGCATAAGCATTTTGGGATCGCCGAACAAAGTCCAGACATTAAGATCCACTCCAACCATTACAAAGAATATCGGTATGAGAAATCCATAACCGAACGAGTCCAGCTTGTGAATCATTTCCTGGTTAGGTGCAAGCAGTGATACGAGCACACCTGCCAGGAAAGCACCTAAAATATTCTCTGCTCCGACAGTTTCTGAAAGTGCAACAAGGAAAATAATGAGAGCAAAGACAGCCCTCGTTCCGATTTGGACAGTACCTGTCGACAACGCTTCAATAAATTTGAGGTTTTTAAACCGCCTGCCAGCAAAATACAATAAAACACCTACGGCGAATAAGACCAGAAGCAGCCAAGTATTTCCTTCCCCTCCATCATTCAAGGAGACAAAAACAGCAAGTAAAATCATCGTTGCCAAATCGGCGATAACGGCAATTAATAAAATAATTTGGCCGATGCCAGTCTTCATGATATGCGCTTCCTTTAAAGTCGGAACAACGACTCCAAGGGATATGGTGGAGATGATTAGTGTCATTAAAAAGGCGTTATCAATGAAGCCTGCAAGGACAAATAAATAAGATAATGCCAATGAGACAAGGAAAATGCCAATAAAAATGATTGATGAAACCATAAACGAATTTGGTTCAAGTTTTCCATTTGGAAGTTTTTCACGTTTCTTTTTCGATGAAAAGGCGGTAAAGTCAATTTCCAGTCCGCTTAAAAACATGAGAAATATAAAGCCCAATGTTGAAAGTGTTTCGAGCCACATATCTTCATGAACAATATCAAATCCGCTTTTCCCTATTACCAAACCGACAAGGATTTCCGCAACTACTACGGGAATAAAATTAATCTTTAACCGGTGTAGCAAAATGGGCGTAATAAAGGCAGCTAAAATAACAATTACGAGTGATGTAACCGATGCTCCATGTTCCATAGAAAAACCCCCTTAACCTGTTAAATAACTCATAAATAATGTAGCCATTCCGAAATAAATAAGAATGCTAATGATATCATTAATTGTTGTAATAAATGGCCCTGAAGCCACAGCTGGATCGATGTTCATCCTGTGCATGAATAGTGGAATAAGGGCACCGGCTAAGGTTGCAACAATTAGTGTAAATAAAATAGAAATACCAACTAAAATGCCCAGAAAGAAATTTCCTTGCCATAAATAAATAACCAACGTTACCAGAACACCGCAGGTTCCTCCGGTGATCAAACCAGTCCCTGCTTCTCTAATGATAAGCTTCATTTTATTTTCTTTTTCTAAATCACCTGTCGCAATACCGCGGACAGCTACAGCCAATGCCTGTGTACCTGTATTCCCTGCCATTCCCGCTATCAGCGGGATAAAAACCGCAAGGATCGCAACTTGATCCAGGGTATCTTCAAATCTTCCGATCAGGCTTGCAGTTAACATGCCCAAAAACAGCAATATGATAAGCCACGGCAGCCTTTTGCGTGCAGCCGAGACCGGGTTTCTGTCGATATTATCCATATCGGAAACAGCAGCAAGCTTTGAGTAATCATCAGACGCTTCTTCATCCATAACGTCCATGACGTCATCTACTGTTATAATTCCCAATAAATGATTCTGAAAATCCACAACAGGGACAGCCAGGAAATTATAGTCCTTAATCTTTCTTGCTACATCTTCCTGATCTTCACCTACGGACACTGATACAACCCTGTCGTTTGTAATTTCAGAGATCATCGTATCATCATCGCTGACAATCAAATCTCTTAAAGAGATAACCCCAATAAGCTTTTTCTCCTCGTCAACGACATACACATAATAAATCGTCTCGGCCCTGGGCGCTTCATTTTTAAGAATATACATGGCTGATCGGACGGTCTGATTTGCTGACAGGGAGACAAATTCCGTCGTCATGATACTTCCTGCTGTATATTCTTCGTAATGAAGCAAATCTTTAATTTCCTTTGCCGATTCATCGTCCATGATGGTCAAATAGCTGACAACCTGGTCTTTATCAAGTTCATTTAATACATCGACTGCATCATCCGCATACATTTGCGAAAGCATGTCTGCTGCATAATTGGGGTTCATCTCAGCAAGAACGTCTTTATATTCTTCTTCATCAATTTCCAGATTTTCAAAAAGGGACGCCATCTCTTCCGGAGAGAGATAAAGATAAATTTTTGTTCGGATGTCCTCATCCAGATCTTTAAAAAATGAAGCCTGATCATAAGGATGCAATTCAAGAAATTCATTCCTGAAAATGTCGATTTCTTCATTTTGTAAAGATTGGATTAAAAGATCTCTATTGATATGCGTATCTCTTTCTTCCGCATGTTCTGCCATAATGAATTACCCCCTTTCATAGTTATTGAAAAACGTACCTCACTATACTAGCAAATCTTTGTTTTTTTGTCGTCTATGAGCATCCCTCTGGTAAAAATAAGGGTCGACTCTTTGTTTATTAACCTTAAAGTTCCCTTCCCACCAACAAAAAATCATCATGGACCACAGCAAGTTTAAAATTTGCAAACCCGGATAATAAAAAGGAATATTGATAACATAACAGTAGATTAAGCAAAGGAGCACCAGTATGAAACTAGATATTATTGGCGATATTCACGGCTGTTTTGCCGAATTTAAAGAGCTTACCCAGGTAATGAATTACGAATGGAGCAGCGGATATCCGGTTCATTCAAATGGGAGGAAACTAGCATTTGTAGGTGATTTAACAGATCGGGGACCAGAATCCCTAACAGTCATTGATGCAGTATATAATCTTGTAGCAAATGATATGGCTTTTTACGTACCAGGTAATCATTGCAATAAACTATACCGCTATTTTTTGGGGAACAAGGTTCAAATTACCCACGGGTTGGAGACAACTGTAGCTGAATATAAAGAACTTGATTCGAAGAAGAGAATGGAAATCAGGCGAAAGTTCATGGAGCTATATGAAAAAGCACCTTTATACCATGTACTTGACAACAAAAGACTTGTCATTGCTCATGCCGGGATAAGGGAGGATTATATCGGCAAGCATTCTTCCAAAGTAAAGACATTCGTCCTATACGGAGATATTACCGGAGAAAAGAATCCTGACGGGACACCGGTTAGGAGAGATTGGGCAAAGCAATATGAAGGAAAGCCTGCCATAGTATATGGGCATACCCCGGTAAAAGAAGTAAGGAAAATAAAAAATACTTATAACATCGATACAGGGGCAGTATTTGGGAATAAATTAACCGCTCTCAGGTATCCTGAAATGGAAATTTTGTCTGTTCAATCAAGCATGCCTTATGTTGAGGAGAAATTCAGGCCATTATAAACAATTCAAGACGTAAATAGAAAAAAGCCGGAAGAACCGGCCTTTTTTCTATTGGCTGTTTTCTAAAAGATTGTTGTTTTTGAATAGATTTGTGAATAGAGTGGGACAGGTGAGACCCCACAGGCGCAGCGCGCCAAGGAGGCTCACCGCCCACCCCGCGTTCGCTGAGCAGCCTGGAGCGGAAATCAACCTCTCTACAATACTTGTTTAATAAGCAACAAAGTTTGCGAAAACAGCCTTTATAATAGACATTTCATATCTTCTGGGGGAGGCACTTCAAACGATAAAGTCCTTTGCAAAAACGGATGATAGAAGGAAAGGCAGGAGCAATGAAGAGCCTGACGGTTAAGGAAGTCCCTCCTTCCACCATACAATTCATCCCCCACCAAGGGATGCCCCAGCCAGGAAAGATGGACCCTGATTTGATGGGTCCTGCCAGTTTCCAATTTCAGCCGCAGATGGGTAAACCCTTTTTTTCGGCTGATAACCTTATAATGGGTGCAAGCATATTGACCTTCTTCACTAACTTCCCGTTCTATAATGCTGTCCTTCTTTCTGGCTATTGGCATCTCTATAGTACCGGTGTCCTGTTTAACGGCTCCTTCTGCAAATGCTTCATACATTCTGTGTATCTCCCGGGATCGCTGCTGCTGGCTAAACAAATGGTGTAGATGCCTGTGTTTTGCAATCAATACGATCCCAGAAGTATCCCTGTCCAGCCGTGTTACAATATGTGTGGTAGACATTAACCCTATTCGCTGATAGTATCCGATCAGGCGATTGGCCAAACTGCCTGACGGATGCTCTCTGGAAGGAATTGTACTCATACCAGCTGGTTTATTCACAACAAGGACATAACCATCCTCATAAAGAATATCCAGGGGCAAATCTTCCCCTTTCATTCCCTCGCTCGGTGATTCCTCCGGAAAGCCAACCTTAAGCATGTCTCCTTCTTTAAGTTCATAACGGACAGTCACATCTGTATTATTCACAGTAATAAAACCTCCTGCAAATTTAATATCCGTAAGTGCTGTCTTTGAAATATCATTTTCTTTAAGAAATTCCCTGATTATTTTTCCTGACTGCTGTGCAGAAATTACCCATTGCAATTGAAAACGCGCCATTATGCATTGCGCTCCTGTTCTATTAGACTTTCCCATACAAAGCTCATCTTAGCTGCTTAATCCGCAACAAAGGAGTCGTGGACTCTCTTCCAGAATGGAAATGGCCTGAATCTGGCAAAGCGGATCTTTTCATCCGCAACCCTGAACTGAATCGATTTTACATCTTTATGAAGAAGAGTCAGATGGTCAATCGTAATTTGAAAATCCGGTTCATTTACGGGCTTGAGCATACAAGTATGATGAGCCGGAAGAACTAACGGAGAACCGACTGTACGGAACACTTTATTATTGATTGACGCCATTTCAGCAAGCTGGATGGCAGGCAGCGAAGGGTGAAGGATAGCTCCTCCCAATGCTTTGTTATAAGCTGTACTGCCAGATGGGGTCGATACACAAAGTCCGTCCCCTCGGAAACGCTCAAAGTGCTGTCCGCGAATCTCTACATCCATCACAAGAGTTCCCTCAACCGCTTTAACAGTTGATTCATTCAGTGCCAAGTAGCGTGTTTCTTTCCCGCCATGCTGGTATCGAATAATCACCTCAAGCAGCGGATATTCAATCACTTGATAAGGAGTCTTGGCAATTGCAATCACAAGCTTTTCGATTTCCTCCGGCACCCAGTCTGCATAAAATCCCAAATGGCCAGTATGAATCCCCACAAACGCGGTTTTATCAAGACGGCTGCTATATCGGTGAAAGGCATAGAGCAAAGTGCCATCCCCGCCTACCGATATGACAATATCAGGCTGTTCTTCGTCATATGTCAGCTCGAAGTCCAATAAATAGGTTCTCATTTTGTGCATGAGCGTATTTGATTTTGAATCTCCTTTTGAGGTAATGGCAAATTTCATCGTATCCAAGCTCCTCTTTTTAGAAATAGCTCTGTAAAACTTGCCTGTTTCTTTCCGCTCCAGGCACTCAGCGAACCGCAGACGTTCCGGGATCCTCCTCAAGCATTAGCCTGTGGGGCTCCCTTTGATCCGCACTTCCGCAGGGGTCTCGTGCCTTCCGCTCCAATCAACAGGGTGCCAAAAAGACAATGCACTTCACTAGAGCCTTAGAAATAAATATTCGCTTAGTTATCTTCCTTTTGCTGCTTTTCCTTTTTTCTTGTAAAAAACGCCTGCGCATCCTGGATTTCTCCGCGGATCAGAGACATTTCTTCATCAAGCCTGAAAGCTGCCTCTGCTGCCCTTTGCAGCCTCATCTGAATATCTTCAGGAAACTGCCCCTTATATTTATAATTTAGGGAATGTTCAACTGTAGCCCAGAAATTCATTGCCAGCGTTCTAATCTGAATTTCAGCGAGAATTTTTTTCTCTCCTTTGATCGTCTGGACCGGATAGCATATTACCACATGGTAAGATCGGTAGCCACTTGCTTTTTTATGAGAGATATAATCCCTTTCTTCCACAATTTCAAAGTCGTTTCTCTGTCTTAATAGTTCAACAACCCTTTTTATATCATCGACAAATTGGCACATCATCCTGACACCCGCAATATCCTGCATCTCGGATTCCAATTTATCAAGGGGGATCCCTTTTTGATTCGCTTTATCTAAAATACTTGCTATAGGCTTTACCCTTCCGGTAACAAATTCAATCGGCGAATGGGAAGAATCCATTTCAAATTGGCTTCTCATCCCTTTTAATTTAACTTTTAATTCTTCGACCGCCTGCTTATATGGGGCCAAAAATAAATCCCAATGCTTCACCTGCAACACCACCACATCCGAAGTAAAAGAGAGCGGGAGCCTGGAAAAGCATACTAGACATCCAGGCACACGGTTTCTTTTGAAAATATATCTGCCTCTTTATCCTTGTTTAACGGCTATTAAACACTCACTTAAAAAATGCTCTCCACTTTTGCAACCATTTCCTCACCGTAATTGCTGTTGCCTCTAATATTTTCTATTAAATCTCCTATTTCCTCATGAAAACCTTTAAGCAGCAGCTGATCACGCTGATCTGTTACATAGACAGGCAAACGGGCATCGTAGGCATTTTTCAGCTCCGGCCAAACAGATTCAGGAAGGGAAATATATGTATAATCTTCGTTATTATCTGCTATGTAAATAAATGACAGATTGTCTGAATCAGCCAGTATTTGCTCTGTTGCTTTCAAACCTGAAACAGATCCATCCTCTACCTCTAAAAATAACCCATTTTCTTTCATTTCTGCTTTTGTAACTGTTAGTTTTTGTTTCATTTTTCTACCTCCATAGTCATTTCCTATTTTATCGCAGATTAACGGGCAGTAAAAGTCCCACTTATCTGCCTTGCATTTCTCAAAGATGAATCACGGGACTAACTGCCCGTAAATGCCCGATTGGTTCAACTTACAATCAGTGGGGAATGAAAAAATTTCCCCACTGATTGAGTTTCACTTTATCGCAGGAGTTTGAAATATCTCAAAGATTGAAGTCTTGCTTTATGAAGGAGATAATGAAGGAAATAGCTTTTAATTGAGGTGTTAAGCTTGTCTAAAAATATTGAGATTGAATTTAAAAACATGGTCACGAAAGAAGAATTTTTCACATTAATGAAGTTTTTGGGGATAAATGAACAAGATTTTACTGAACAGGTAAACTATTACTTCGATACACCTGACTTTTCATTAAAATCTCATGGCAGCGCTCTAAGAATTAGAAGGAAAAATGATTCATTTGAAATGACGCTAAAGCAGCCCCATCCGGAAGGGCTATTGGAAACGAATGAAAACCTTACAGAGCCTGAGGTCCAGCAGGTATTAGAAACAGGAAAAATTCCTTTTGAACAAATAAAAAAGGCGATCGGGGAAATGGGTGTAAATCCTGAAAATTTTCAATACTTTGGCTCGCTCTCAACCACCCGGGCTGAAAAAAATTATTTGAACGGACTAGCTGTTTTAGATCACAGCCGCTATTTAAACAAAGAAGATTTTGAGATAGAATATGAAGTGGGCAAAAGAGAAGAAGGCAAAGCCATTTTTCTAAATCTGCTTAAAGAGCTAAACATTCCTCTCAGGAAAACCGAAAATAAAATTAAGCGTTTCTATAATGAAAAATATAGACAGCAAAAGGAATCACAATAAGGAAGTTTCCCTTTTGCCAAGGAGCTTTATTATGAATGTAGATCAAATGAAAATTATGCTTGAATTGCAGGCTCTTCAAGGCTTTAACCATGTAAAGCAAAATCACAACTCAAGCCCTTTGTTTCAGCAGCTTTTAACAGGTCTTATATCGGCTAGTGACCAGTCTGCCTCATCCCAAGTCACTGATGGCCTTGGCACCATTGCTTCCCTGGAGTCTTACTTTAATCTAACTGATAAAAATCGTTTGAATACGCCTGCCCTGCCGCCGGTTAAGCTTACCAAAATTGCCGGATTGCCAACTGGAGATTTCGATGATTTGATTCAAAAAGCATCAGATATGTTTAATGTGCCTGTTCATTTAATTAAATCAGTTATCAAACAAGAATCAAATTTTAATCCAAATGCCGTTAGCCAAGCAGGCGCTTCAGGCCTGATGCAGCTTATGCCCGAAACCGCCCGGAGCCTTGGCATAAAAAATATATTTGACCCAGCGGAAAACATATTTGGCGGAGTGAAATATCTTCGCCAAATGATGGACAGGTATGGGGATAATATTGAATTGGCACTTGCCGCTTATAATGCAGGTCCCGGAAATGTAGATAAGTACGGCGGTGTTCCCCCTTTTAAGGAAACACTGAACTACATAAAAAAGATAACCGCATCTTTTATAGTTTAAAATTGTATAGCAAAAGCCGCCTGTGTTTTTTATTAGCCAGGCGGCTTTTGCTATTGCTATATCCTCGTTAGGCTAATGTTTTATCTTTCACCCGGATTGATGCTATGCTGTTAACTCATACTAATAGTAAGAATAAGTGCCCTAACGATGTCGTTTCCGGAGCTGAAGTTCTGCTATAAGCTATTTGTTTGAGATATAAATGCCTCATTGATAGAATATAAACAGATACCATCATCCGATATTATATAGGAAGATTTAATTTAGTGAACTAACTCATAAAAGGAGTTTTAAATATGGCCGAGAAAATGCACACTCCCTTCGACGCTATTGGCGAGGAAAAGCTCCACCAGCTTATTGACGCTTTTTATCAGCGCGTAGGACAACATCCTGATCTCGTTCCTATTTTTCCAGATGACCTGACAGAGACAGCCAGAAAACAAAAACAATTCATGACCCAATATTTAGGGGGGCCTCCATTATATACTTCAGAACATGGGCATCCAATGCTGCGTGCCAGGCACATTCCTTTCCCTATAACGGAAACCCGGGCCCGGGCTTGGCTTTCCTGCATGGATAGTGCAATGGATGAAATTGGGCTTGAGGGTCCTTTGCGAGAGGACTTTTTTGCAAGGCTTGTTCTTACGGCACAGCATATGATTAATACACCTGAAAACGGTGTGAAAGGTGAAGGCTCGTGAACAAGCGGGAATCATATGAAAACAAGCAGGCATCCCCACATTGCCACGGCAGTGAGAAAAAGCCGATTGAAGTATATATGTTTGTTGACCCCCTTTGTCCTGAGTGCTGGGCACTGGAACCAATCGTAAAAAAGCTGCTGATTGAGTATGGCCGCTATTTTTCAATAAAGCATGTATTAAGCGGCCGTTTGGCAACCTTGAATATGGGAAAAAGACAAAATTACGAAAACATTGCGGATTTGTGGGAAAAAACAGCAAGCCGCTCCGGAATGTCTTGTGATGGAAGCGTCTGGTTCGAGAATCCAATTTCCTCTCCCCATCTTGCATCGGTTGCGATTAAAGCAGCTGAATTGCAGGGCAGAAAAGCGGGGATCAAATTTTTACGGAAGCTTCAGGAGGTTTTGTTTCTTGAGAAACAGAATGTCTCCAACTTTGAGGTACTAAAGGAATGTGCAAAAGATGTCGGTCTTGATGTAGTAGAGTTTGTTTCTGATATCCATTCAGACAGTGCAGCAAAAGCTTTTCAATGTGACTTAAAAATTACTGCTGAAATGGACGTCCAGGAAATCCCTACCCTAGTGTTCTTCAACGAAAATATTGAAGATGAAGGAATCAAGGTTACCGGTTATTATCCTTATGAGATTTATGAACAGATTCTGGAAGAGATGCTGCCTGCAAAGCCAGAACGATCTCCTCTTCCACCGCTTGAATATTTCTTAAAATATTTTAAACTTGTAGCAAGCAAGGAAATCTCAGTGGTATACGATATGTCAGATAGCGAAGTAAACCGGGAAATGAAGAAGCTGCAGCTCAAGCAAGTAGTTGAGCATATTCCGGCAAAGTATGGGAAGTTTTGGAAATATATAGGTTAGCAAATAAGCTGTGCAGAGTGCACAGCTTATTCTATTTTTAACAGGACAGTAGCTCATGGTTTATCTCATGAAAAAAACCATGCAGATTATGAGCACGGCTTTTTTCGAATTATTTATACGAACAAAGGGGATGGGAGAAATTTTTCACGACCAAACAAAGGGGTATATGTTTGCTTGTGACCAACTTCACACCTGTAATATACCATGAAAAAAACAAGCAAAACAATAAGATTGTGTGCTTTTTCACAATATTGTCATAATCAAGTCATGATAGATCGGACAATCGCATAAGATTATACAAAAAGCACTTCTGCTGTGATTATATATTCTGTGAATCCAATAAGATAAGGAGGAGAACTAAATGAAAAAACTGCCGATTTTCGTCATGCTGGTCCTCATTTTGCTCTCCTTTATTTTAAATATTTTTGGTTTAATGAAGCTCTTCCCTATATTCATTACTTCTCCCCTATTATTTGTATCCCTGCTGATCCTTTTATTGTATCTGAATGATCGCAAGCGGTTTAGGGGCTTCTAACTACACCAAAAAGAGGCTGACTCAAAAGGTCGTTAAGTGACGACTCTTTTGAGTCAGTTTTTTATTATAAGGACGATTTTCTTCTTTTTTTCCTTAATGTATTTGCTGGTAAAAAGAGAGTCCAAAAGCTATACTTTTGGGACTCTCCTTTTTAATTATGAAAGCAGGCTCTCCATTTCTTTCAGCTTTTCTTCAAAAACTTTGCATGCATCTTCAATTGGCTTGCTGCTTGTCATATCAACTCCTGCTTTTTTCAGAACTTCGATCGGATAATCCGAACTTCCGGACTTTAGGAACTCAATATACCTGTCGACTGCGGGCTGGCCTTCATCAAGGATTTGTTTGCTTAACGCTGTAGCAGCACTATAGCCGGTAGCGTATTGATATACATAATAATTGTAATAGAAATGCGGAATTCTTGACCATTCAAGACCAATTTCTTCATCAATGACAATGTCTTCTTCCCCAAAATATTTCTTGTTCAGCTCATAATATGCTTTTGTTAGTGAATCTGCTGTTAAAGCTTCATTACTTTGCGCCTTTGTGTGGATCAGATGCTCAAACTCCGCAAACATTGTCTGGCGGAAAACAGTTCCTCTAAAGCCTTCAAGATAATGGTTCAGTAAATATAAACGTTTCTTATCATCATCAATGGTTTTCAGTAAATAGTCATTCAAAAGTGCTTCATTACATGTAGAAGCCACCTCAGCCACAAAGATTGAGTAGTTTCCATAAGGATATGGCTGGTGTTTGCGAGTGTAGTAACTGTGTACGGAATGTCCAAACTCATGGGCCAGGGTAAACAAATTATTCACATTGTCCTGCCAGTTCATGAGGATATATGGATTGGTCCCATATGTTCCGGAAGAATAGGCACCGCTTCTTTTGCCTTTATTCTCATGGATATCCACCCAACGATTGTCGAACCCCTCTTTTAAGATCCTTAAATAATCCTCACCTAGCGGTTTCAAACCTTTTAGAATTAAATCCTTTGCTTCATTATAGGGTATCTCCATTTTTACTTCTTTAACCAGCGGGGTGTATAAATCATACATATGAAGTTCATCAACGCCTAAAACCTTCTTCCGCAGTTTCACATAGCGATGCAAAAGATGAAGATTATTGTTGACGGTATTCACTAAATTTTCATAAACACTTTCAGGTATATTATTGGCTGCTAATGCCGCATGGCGTGCAGAATCATAGTTTCGAATCCTGGCGTTGAAATTGTCTTTCTTAACATTGCCGCTCAAGGTGCTTGCGAACGTATTGCGGAACTTTCCGTAAGTATTGTAAACAGCTTTAAAGGCATCGTGGCGGACGCGCTGATCATCACTTTCAAGAAAGCGGATAAAGCGCCCATGGGTTATTTCAACTTCCTCACCATTTTCATCATTTATGGACGGAAACTCCAAATCGGCATTATTCAGCATGCCAAAAGTATTGCTTGAAGCCCCAAGGACTTCAGATGCCTGAGCCAGCAGCGCCTCCTGCTCAGCAGATAATACATGAGGTCTTTGAAGATTAATTTCCTCAAGGGAATGTTTATATAGCTGTAGTTCTTTCTTTTCTTCTAGAAAACCGCTAATCTTTTGTTCATCAACCGCAAGCAGCTCTGGCACAATATAAGCCAATGTACTGGCAGCTTCCGAGTATAGATTTTTTATCCTGTCATCCATGCCCTGGTAAAAAGAATTTGTCGTATCCTGGTCATAACGCATATGGGCATATGTATATAGCTTGCCGAGGCGTGATAGCAAATGATCCTGGAACTGCAGTGCTTCATATAAAGTCTCTGCGCTTGCACCAAGCTTGCCCTGATAAGTGCCCGCTTGTGGTATTAGTTTCTCAACTTCTTTATATTCTTTATCCCATTCATCATCAGTGGAAAAAACATCTTCAAGACGCCAAGTATCTTCTGCTGCAATTTCATTTCTTGCAGGAAGCTTTTTTACTGTTGATTCGTTTGTCATCTTCATCCTCCATTCAAAAGTCCCATTTTCTAAAGCACCATTACTGTATCTTCTCTTTACAGTGAGAAAATCCTTCTTTTATAGGTATTTATTGCTCATTGCTCAATTATTTTATGTTAAAAAAGGTATTTTCATTAACTCTATTTAACATAAAAGCATTCCTTTATATTTTCCACAATGATATTTCCTTTATCCCGGTAAAAATCCGCTTCCCGCTGAAGCAGCGAGGTTTGATTTTCAAATGCTGGATATGGAGCAGCTCTTCTGTATAGACCTTTTCCTGTTCTTAAAAGGAACTTTAAGTTAACAAGCAGCTCTGCATATTCTTTCACGGCAAGAACTGCCTCGCCACTGTGTACGAGAGGAAGTTTTCTGATTTTAATATCACTTTTCCATACCCTGTTTTGAAAGCATGAAATCATTCTTTCCAAAGAAAAAACATCTTCCTTCATGAGTACATCTATATGTAAATAACTTTGCCACTGTAAAGGGGATGTTTCAATATAGGGTGCGTGAAAAACCGGGAGGCCAATCTCAGGAGGCAGTAGAGAAGAATTAAGTGAGAGGGAATATAACTCTTGCAAAAATTTATTACGGAAAGCTCCTCGGGTTTGGGGTAGACCATTTTTCGCTTGCCGAATCACCCTTTGCCACTCATATTGATTTAGATTACTGTTAAGACGAGGTGGTTCAAATAATAGTTCTAAGCTGGCTTGGCCCATTGTCTTAATTTCAAAATTTGCAAAAGTGTTTCTTACTGTAAATGGAATAATCTGATGAATATTGATGAAAGACTTATTGATAGGACAAAAAGAAGGAATGACCCAACTGCCTGAAGCTGTTTTGCGAAGAAATAAATAGTGGAAACCAGATAAAGATATTTTATTTTTTCCTTTTCGGCTTAAATTTTTTCCTGCCAGTATCCATATAGGAATGATACCCGATTTAATGTACGCCTCTGAACGTTTTGTAAACAATGCCTCAGAAATGATTGAACACTGATACTCAATAGCATAATCTGTTCCTCCATACTTGACGCCAATATCCGGCCTTTGTGATATGTTGGGGTAATAAGGTTCAAGAACAGGATTAAGCCCTTTTTCTTTCAGCCAGCCAAATAAAAGAAGTTTGCCGTTAATATGATAATCTGACTCCCTTTCATAGCTTTCTGGACATTCCGATCCCTTTTTGTGGCTAAAATGGGGGATACGCTTTGTCCCAATTTTCAAGACAACCTCTTCGCTGCATTCAGGACAGAAAAATCCGTTCTGTATCCTAAGTTCCCTTAACCTCCGAAGATTATGCTTTTCAAATAAATTTACTCGTTCTCCTCCTTCTGTGTTTGCAACTAACAAATAATCAACTCCTTTCCTAACATTGCTATTTCTCCATTTGCTTCCAAAATCCTCTCTACTCAGAAAAAATAAATTTACTTCTTTAAATTAGAATCGAATAACCATGCCTATTGTAGTATTAATTCCTTCAAAAGACTTTCTTGCATTTTTGAAGGGATCTCTCGCCTTCCGCTCTAATCAATTCAGTGGATAAATGAGTTTAAAGCAACAAGTTTTGCGAAAACAGCCAAAATAAAAAAACCGATTCCAAAAATGAAATCGGTTTGAATTATTTAAAATGCTTTCTTAAGTGTGCGAAGACACTTTCTTCAATAATCAACTTACCGTACTCTATAATACGGTGTATCGTCGTGCTTGTTTCTTGCCCATATTCGAGGAGAATGCTTAGCATGTTATCTATGTCATCTTCTTCAAAAAGATCCTCCGGAAACTCTGCGAATAAATAGTACTTCCCCTCAAAGGAATATAACTTCGTGTTTATGGAATCAAGATTGGTTCTTTTTGATAAGGATATAATATCCTCAAAATCTTTAAAAGTTAAAAGAAATTCCAGATCACCCTCATATCCTGAGTCATCATCTGATTTGCGGAAGTGATGATCAAGCATTTCCTCTATATGTTCATCCACAGGCAAGTCTTTCACTTTTTCATCAGGAACAGGAAGTTCAAATTTTTGCCCATCCTTGGAAAGCTGAGCCTTTGTAACCAAGACCTCTAAGCCTTTATCCAAAGCCTGAACCTGTATCCAAAGCGGACCTTCCACAAGAAATTCTTCCTCCTGATGGACCTCATCCATCATTTCCCAAAAGAGTTCTTCACTCCGTTCACGATTGTACCAAATCTCTTCACGGTCAAAGCCTCTTTCTTCTATATCAAGATAAGAAATATAAAATTTAACTGTATGATCATTAATACGTTCGATTTCCATGCAGCAACTCTCCCTTCTGGCTATGATTGAAGGGACAAATACCCCCAGCAGTCATGTGTGTTATCCATTTACCCATAAATCAATTGGCTAATCCCCATATAAAAAGAAGGTAAAGTGTATTTTGTACCTTGTACTTTCATTTTATGACAAAACGAGAATAAAGGGAATTAAAAAGTCATATCTTTAATAAAACCGTTATATGCCTATTACAATTGGCTCAAATTAATGCATTTTTTAGCATATGCTAATAATGAAATAACATATATGTTTTTTTATATTCTATTATTATATCCATTTTCCTTGTTATTTTTCACATGAATAATAAAAAAGACCTCCTTCTGCAAGCAGAAAGAAGTCCAGATATTAAAATTAGTTAACCATGCGCTGTGCTTCACGCAGCTGGTAAGTTCGAACCTTTCTCGGCAGGAAACGTCTGATTTCATCTTCATTATATCCAACCTGCAGACGTTTTTCGTCAATGATGATTGGACGGCGAAGAAGTCCAGGGTTTTCTTTAATAAGCTCGAACAAATCTTGTAAAGGCATTGTTTCAAGGTTCACATCAAGCTTTTGGAATGTCTTGGAGCGAGTAGAAATAATTTCATCTGTTCCATCTTCTGTCATTCGAAGGATTTCTTTAATTTCGTCAATCGAAAGCGGTTCGGAAAAGATATTTCTTTCTTTATAACTAATTTCATGTTCTTCCAACCATGATTTGGCTTTTCTGCAAGATGTACAACTTGGTGAAGTGTATAATGTGACCATTTTACAAATTCACACTCCTTAAATTTAGACATATATAAATCCATTATCTAGATTAATATTTGTTTAATTACATATATTTAGAGCTATCTAAATTAAAATAACTTTAATCAAGTAATTTATATTATTTATTATACAACAAACAAGATCTATTTGGTATAACTTTTTATAAATATGATAAAAGTCTTATACATAAATTAAACAAACCTATTTAAGAATCAAATCTATTATATAAGACGAACCAGCGAGCAAAAAGTTTCATTTTTTTATTTAATTTTCCTATTTTATTTCTGAAAGAATCCATCAGCTTGCTCATTCAAGGAAAATTATGTAGAAATAAAAAAATTATATTTTCTAATCTCTTATTAATTACCCATATTTAACTCAATTAAACCTATAACAATTATTTTTTTATTCTCAATTAATTAATGAAAATGAAAACACAGCCATTTCCAGAAGTGGCTGTGTTTTTCCATTTGATGACTATGTGCTTTTATTGCTTTTCTTAAAGATCCTCCAAAACATCCTGGCCATTTTTATCTTCTTCAAAAGTTAGAACTTCTTCGACTGGCTGATAAGATTGGCCATAGAAATGCGTGTCCCTATAGGTGTGAATCATTTCATATGTTTTTTTCATTGCTTCATAAATCATTTCTTCACTTTCATTCCCTGGGGACCAATAGAGAATTTCCATTGAATTAATTTCATTTGTTGCAAGCGATCTCCGGCTGTAACCAATTGATTGGGCATGTTCAAACCCTTCTCTTTTATAAAAACGCAAACGTTTTTCTGTATCGGTATCTTCATAATCAACTGGCTCAACTTCTAAAATTATAGGCTTTCCCTTTGCTTTAAGCTTTTCAAGCAATTTATGGCCAAGCCCTTGGCCGCGGGCATCTTTTGATACAAATAAATAATCAATAAACACAAAATTGTCGAGCTCTACATACATAAGGACATGGTGAGGGCCTTCATCCTTGTGATAAATGTCCGAACGCTCCTTTAAAAGTGTTTCCATGTGATCTTTCGATTTCATTTCCTCTATAGGGAAATACTGATTCAATTTTTCATACCAATGCATGGATCTGCTCCTTTTCTGCTTCCCAAACCTTAGATTTGGTGGCGCAAGTATTTATTCCAGCATGATAAGCTCCCAGCTTTCCTTTCCATGAAGGTGTGTCTGAATAGAAAGTAATAAGCTATACATTTTCCTAAAAAACGATATATCCTGCCAGATTAAGTATTTGTGGAATTTCCCCTTTTAATACGTGAAAATTTCGAATAAAATAGGGATAGGGGATGTTTCATACTAATCACAGGAAACTGTGAAAAGAAAGATGGAGGTTTATCATGGTTGGTTACATAACAGATTTAACAATTGTTGCTTTGCTCATAATTGGATTTACTGCCTTATTAGGTGTACTAACTAATGGTATTGGAGAAAGGTTTTTTGGCGGTAAAAATAAATCCCAATTCGTGGATCAATCTGCAAAAGTGCAGACTGGATGGAAAAGCGTAGGCGGAAAGAAAAAGTAAATTCCGATATGCCTATATACTATGATACCGCATACAATAATGGTGTCAAATAAAAAGATAAACATAAAGCATATGTGGTCTTAACATTCGAGCCAGATTTAAGATTAAACGGTTAATAGAAAAGAGGCTGATTTCTTCAGCCTCTTTTTCTATGGAGTGTAATCCACATTCTGCGTATACGTATTGCCTGCATTCCATAAGAGGAATTCATTTATACCTTGTTCGTTTAAAGCCTTAATTTGGGCTTCGACTTCGGCCTTTCCGTAATTCTTGTAGTTACCCGATCCTAAGTAAGATGCCGTAAAGTCCTGAAGCCATGGTCTGGAAATAGGCGGTTTTTCAAGCTCACTCAACTTCTTTTTCTCAAGCTTTGCATATTCTGCCACCAGTTTGTATGGTTCTAGATCAGGTTTAGCTATTCCAAAGTAAGAAGTCCAATGGCTCGGATAAATCATCGAAGAAATTACATCTACATGTTCTGAGATCTTAGTAAAATTTTGGCCAATTCCAGGGGCTTCCGGCAAGGTTGCTGTATAGCCAAAAATATCAACTGAAACCTTTACTCCATATGGCTCTAACTGTTCCTTTGCATAAGCAACAAAATCAGTAACTGCTTTCACACGTTTTTGGACATTTTCCATTTCCAAATCTTTATATTCCCCCAGACCATATGACAAAGATGTATCCCGATGTTCAAATCCTTCCGGAAAACGGACATAATCAAACTGTATTTCCTGGAAACCCATTTTAGCTGCTTCAATAGCTATTCCTACATTATAATCCCAGACTTCTTTCAGGAATGGATTGACAAAAGACTCTCCTCTGCCGTTTTTCCATACCTTATTTCCTTCTTTGAATGTCAACTCAGGCTTCTTATTGGCAAGTACGGAATCTTTGAAAACAACCACCCTTGCGATCGGGTAAACTTGCTTTTCTTCCATTGTTTTCAGGATCTTCTTTGTATCTTTTATGTAGGGCTTCCCTATACCACTGTATGGGGAGTTTTCTTCCGGGATATAAGTCAAGTTTCCCCAATCATCCTTAATATCTATTACCATAGCATTTAATTCAGTCTTATCCATTAAACTTAAAAGCTTATTGAACCTTTCTCCACCTGCTGAATGCCCTGTTACATAAACCCCTCTTACAGCATCTGGGTATTGAAAAACATAGCCGGAATCAAATTGAAAACGGCTAACTTTCTCTGGGAGTTCTTTCAAAAGCGAACTGTGTGCTCGCTGAGGCTGCTTTCCTATTTCCAAAAATTCTTGTTCTTTTGCTTCACCGGTACCTGCCGTAAATGAAATACCTGCCATAACCAACAAGGATGCAGCTATCCTCTTTGTCTTTTTCAAATGTTATGCCCCCTCTTCCTTGCAAACGTCCTTACTGTTACTTTCATTATAAAGTTATTTCGAAACCTGTGCTATGATGAATCTTAAAAACTTGTACCTCTTTCCTTATATGTATCTTTTCCTCTTAATCTTTAAACCTTTTTTTAAAAAATAATTCACCATTTAAAACAAAATGTTTAATTAAGCAATTTCGCGGAAAAATATAATTAATCGAAAATTCTAATAGTAATATTCTTCAAAATGTTGTATTATATACTAAAGCAAATTACATTAGCGAATAAAAGTGTTAAAGACATATTTTCACTCTCGAAATGTGTACAGATCAATTTTACATCTTGGTATATCCTTTCGCATTGAAAGGGTTTGGCATTAAGTTTATTAATTATAACTTTTCCAGGATGTAAAAAAACGATCTCAGTATGAGATCGTTTTTTATTACTTTGCATATTGGGCTTTTAATTGCTGATATTCTTTTTCAGAGCAGTAAACAAAATGTCCTGGTGTAATTTCTCGCATCTCCAGCTGTTCACCTTCAGTATAATTGTGTACAGAAGGATCATAGGATTTTCTTCTGCGTGTCCGTTCCGTTTCTGGATCCGGCAGCGGAATCGCTGATAATAGTGATTGGGTATATGGGTGCATTGGATTGTTGTAAAGATCATCTGCTGGTGCTAATTCTACCAGCTTTCCAAAGTACATAACCCCAATTCTGTCACTGATATACTTAACCATTGATAAATCATGGGCGATAAATAAGTAAGTTAATCCTTTTTCACGCTGAAGCTTCTTCATCAAGTTTACAACCTGGGCCTGGATCGAAACGTCCAAGGCTGAAATTGGCTCATCAGCAATGATAAAGTCTGGATCAACAGCAAGTGCACGGGCGATACCGATACGCTGTCTTTGTCCGCCAGAGAACTCATGAGGATAACGGTTAGCATGCTCTTTGTTTAAACCAACCGTTTCTAAAAGCTCATAGACTCTCTCCATGCGCGCTTTCTTATCCTTAGCCAGACCATGAATATCAATGCCTTCAGCAATGATATCAGCAACCGTCATACGAGGGTTTAAAGATGCGTAAGGATCCTGAAAGATCATCTGCATTTTACGATTAAACTTTTTTAGTTCTTTTGCAGACTTTTTGCCATGTACATCTTCACCTTCAAAGAGAACCTGGCCATCAGTAGCGTCATATAATCTGATTATGGTACGTCCAGTTGTTGATTTTCCGCATCCGGATTCACCTACAAGGCCAAGAGTTTCACCTTTGTAGATATCAAAAGTAATACCATCAACTGCTTTTACCATATTCGGGCGTCCAACATTAAAGTGCTGTTTCAAGTTTTTAATTTCAAGTAATTTTTCTGCCATGATTATTTACCCTCCTTCACTAATACTGGTTTTTCAAATGTGGAGGATAATTGGCGCATACGTTTCTTTACAGCTTCAGGCGGCTCAACATTTGGAGCATCCGGATGAAGAAGCCATGTTTTTGCAAAATGAGTTTCTGAAATCTGGAACATTGGCGGTTCTTCTTCAAAATCAATTGCTAGTGCATAACTATTTCTTGCTGCAAACGCGTCTCCTTTTGGAGGATTTGTTAAATCCGGAGGAGTACCAGGAATGGCAGCTAATTCAGCTGAATCATCACTATCCACACTTGGCATGGAAGCTAGAAGGCCCCATGTATATGGATGGCGCGGGTCATAGAATATTTCATCAACAGTACCCATCTCAACAATTTGTCCAGCGTACATTACAGCGACTCTATCTGCAACATTGGCTACAACTCCAAGATCATGGGTGATGAAAATGATGGATGTATCCATTTTGCTCTGTAGATCCTTCATCAGTTCAAGAATTTGTGCCTGAATTGTAACGTCAAGCGCTGTTGTTGGCTCATCGGCGATTAAAAGCTTTGGATTAGCAGCAAGAGCAATTGCGATCATGGCACGCTGTCTCATACCGCCTGAGAATTCATGAGGATATTGGTTTACCCTTTTTTCAGACATCGGAATACCAACTAAGCGAAGAAGTTCAATCGCTCTATTCTTTGCATCCTGCTTGGACATATTTTGGTGCTTTATTAAGCCTTCCGTTATCTGGTTCCCTATTTTCATTGTCGGGTTTAAGGATGTCATAGGATCCTGGAAAATCATACTGATTTCTTTCCCACGGATTTTTTCCATTTGTTTTTCGGTTTTAGGTACTATATCATCACCGCTTAATAGTATCTGGCCTCCGGAAATCTGGCCTGGCGGCATAGGTATTAGCTTCATAATTGATTGGGACGTAACACTTTTTCCTGACCCTGATTCACCAACGATGGCAAGCGTCTCTCCCTTATGAAGGTCAAAGCTGACACCGCGGACTGCTTTTACTGTACCTCCATATGTTTGGAATGAGACTTCTAAATTTTTGACTTCAAGTAATTTTTCCATATTCTCACTCCTTTATTTCCGCATTCTTGGATCTAAAGCATCACGTAATCCATCGCCAACTACGTTGAAAGCAAAGATTGTTAGACAGATAAACGTAGCAGGGAAAAATAAACGCCATGGATAATAACGCATCGCCGGAAGACCATCATTGGCCATTGTACCCCAGCTGGCAAGCGGCGGAGTCAATCCAAGCCCCAGGAAGCTTAAGAATGCTTCAGTAAATATTGCAGAAGGGACAGTTAATGTCATGGTAACCAGAATCGGTCCCATTGAGTTTGGAATTAAATGTTTGCTCATAATTCTATTCGTATTGGCACCAAGCGTTTTCGCTGCCAGAACATATTCCTGACTCTTTAGTGATAATACCTGTCCACGGACAATACGGGACATGTTGATCCAGCCTGTGATTGACATCGCTATGATCATAGTAGTTAAACCCTGTCCAAGAACAACCATTAACAAAATAACTAATAGAAGATAAGGGACACCGTAAAGAATATCGGCAAAACGCATCATAAATTCATCAGTACGTCCGCCTTTATATCCAGCGATTCCACCCCAGATTACACCAATAATTAAATCAATCAACGCTGCAGCAACACCGATAAAAATTGATATCCTTGCACCCTCCCATGTACGCGCAAACACATCACGTCCAAGATCGTCTGTACCAAACCAATGTTCAGATGAAGGAGGCTGGTTCTTATTGCCGAGGTCATTTGATGCATAATCATATGGAGTCATATATGGTCCAAAGATCGCCATGAAGATTAGCAAACCTAATAGTACTAACCCAAACAAAGCGAGCTTGTTTTTTCGAAATCGGATAAATACATCCTTCCAAAATGAAAGACTCGGTTTTGAAATTTTTTCAGCTTCACTAAGCTGCGTTCCGACTAATTTAAACTTATCTTTCGAAATCTGCATAATTACTCTCCTTTCTTCCCGCCAGCAAGTTTAATGCGTGGGTCGATGATTCCGTATGCAATGTCAACAAGGAGAATAGATACAAGCAACAGAATACTGTAGAAAACTGTAACACCCATAATTACCGTATAATCACGGTTATTGATACTCGTTACAAAGTGTGCACCCAGTCCGGGAATACCAAAGATTTTTTCAATTACGAAGCTTCCTGTTAAAATGCCTGCAGTCAACGGTCCCATATATGTTACAACTGGTAATAGTGCATTACGGACTGTATGTTTAACTGTAATTACTCCACTGCTTAATCCTTTAGATTTTGCTGTTTTAATATAATCGTTTGCCAAAACCTCCAGCATGCTTGAACGTGTTAATCGTGCAATGAAAGCCATCGGTGTTGAGGCTAGTGCCAAGGCTGGCAGAACACTGTGCATGAATGTTTCCCAACGTGCTACCGGGAAGATACCCATTTTAATAGCGAGGAAATATTGCAGGAAAGATGCCATTATAAAGGAAGGCACAGAGATACCTAAAACAGCAATAATCATTGCTGTATAATCCGGCCATCTATTATGCTTTAATGCCGCAATGATTCCTAAAAGCACACCAATTGCAACAGCGATAAAAATTGCTTCCATACCAAGTAAAAATGAAACGGGAAAGCCTTCATTAATTAGGTCATTAACAGTTTGGCTTTTATATTTAAATGATGGGCCGAAATCCCAATTGACAATTCTAACTAGATACTCCCAATATTGTGCATACCATGGCTTGTCTAAGCCAAAGTGGGCATTCAGGTTAGCTTCAATTTCGGGAGGAAGTTTTTTCTCTGATGCAAAAGGGTTTCCGGGTGCAATGCGCATGAAGAAAAACGTTGCTGTAACAATCATCCATAAGGATAGGATCATATACAGTAAGCGCTTTCCAATATATTTCGCCATTGTCAAACACCTCCAATTTATTACTAT
Source organism: Bacillus sp. ISL-47 (assembly GCF_018613175.1). NCBI lineage: Bacteria > Bacillati > Bacillota > Bacilli > Caryophanales > Bacillaceae > Bacillus > Bacillus sp. ISL-47. Next base: position 114,183 of record NZ_JAGGQS010000022.1, read on the forward strand.
GCCTTAATCAGAAACGAAGGTATATGGGATTAAATATCCCATATACCTTTCGTCAAGTTAGCTATTCTTATTCAAAGTATGCCCATTTGTACTGAACATCACCAAGTCCGGATACAACAACGTCTTTTAAGTTTTCAGCTTGTACCCAGTTATTAGTGTAGAAGTAGATTGGCGCTACAGGCATATCTTCCATGAAGATTGCTTCTGCATCCTTTAATAATTGCTGGCGAGCATCAGCATCAGTTTCTGTTGCAGATTTAGCAAGCAGATCCTGGAACTCTTTGCTTTCCCAGCCTGTATTATTGTTACCGCCATCAGCGTCACGATACATTTCTAGGAAGTTCATTGCATCGTTGAAGTCACCTAACCAGCCCATACGTGCAACTTGGTAATCCATTGTGTTAACTTTATCAAGGAAAACATTCCACTCGGCGTTATCAAGCGTTACTTCAACGCCAAGATTTTGCTTCCACATATCCTGGATTGCCTGAGCAATCTTTTGGTGTGCTTCAGATGTGTTATAAGAAAGAGTTACAGCAGGAAGTTCAGAAGCATCGCTTAATCCAAGCTCTTCTAAACCTTTTTGCAAGAATTCTTTTGCTTTCTCTACATCATTGTCAGGGAAATAACCCTTTTCGTTCTCTTCAAACATTGATGGAGGAACAATCGCCATAGCTGGAAGCTGCTCACCCTGAAGAATGTTGTCAATGATTTCCTGACGGTTGATTGCATGAGCAAATGCTTTACGGATATTAGCGTTGTTGAAAGGTTCAACAGTTGTATTAAACTTGTAATTATAGATTCCTGCAATTGGATTCGTTACTAAGCGGCCTTCATCTTTAAGAGCCTGCATAGCATCAGTTGGAAGGGCACCAGTTGGAGCTCCAGCCCAATCTAATTCACCATTATCAAACATGGATAGTTCAGTGTTTGGATCATTGATCATGATCATTTCGATCGTGTCTAGCTTAACAGTTTCAGCGTCCCAGTAAGTTTCGCTCTTCTCAAGGACAATTTTGTCACTGTGTGACCATTCTGTTAAATGGAAAGGTCCATTTGTTGTATAGTTTTCACCAGCATCAGTTGCCCATTCTGGATTAGCTTCGGCAATTTTGCTGTTAACTGGTAAATAAGTATAGAAAGCTGTTAATTCCAAGAAATATGGAGTTGGGTTTACTAATTTAACTTCAAGAGTTTTATCATCTACTGCTTTAACACCTACAGCATCAAGTGAACCTTCACCAGTGTTAGCTGCTTCGGCACCTTCGATGTAGTAAAGCTGGTATGCATATGTTGAATTGTTCGCTGGATCAAGCGCCCATTTCCAAGCATAAACAAAATCGTTTGCAGTTACAGGGTCGCCATTTGACCATTTAGCATCACGGATTTTGAAAGTGTAAGTCTTTCCATCTTCAGAAACCTGTACATCTTCAGCCATTGCATTTTCAGGCTTGCCTTCTTGACCAATACGAGTTAATCCTTCAAGGACTTGGCGAAGTACAGTACCAGATGTAGCATCTTCTGCTAATCCTGGGTTTAAAGATGGTGGTTCAGTATTAATATTAACTCTTAACTCCTGCGGCACATCTGACTTTCCGCCGTCGTCGCCGCCTTTGTCGCCGCCGTCAGAAGCATTGTCTCCGCCGCCGCTGCACGCAGCAAGGAACATGCTTAGCACTAGCAGCATGCTAAAAAAGATCGATAATCTTTTGTTCACGGTTTTAACCCCCTATATAATTTCCTCAAACAATACCTTTACGGGATGTCCCTATTTTAAAACACAACTGTACGCCCCAGATATATTGCTTAAATAGTCTGTTAATTTAATTTGCAAAAATTTGCTGACTATTTAGAAGGCAACAAAAAAAGCAAGTTTATATTCTCATAAAGATAGATTATCCCTTTATTCTGAGAATTCAGCCTAAAAGAAAGAAATCTTTAATATGTAAGCTATAAACTTACTCATTATGTACCATACTCTCGCTACCCGGAGTGATATAGTTTTGTTTTAAAATGTTACAAATTCGTAAAGAATATGTTTGTTACGTTTATTATAAATAGTTTAAAAACTTATTGCAAGTAGCTTTCTCGGCTTCAAGACAATCTAGCATTTTATTTATAGCTTAAATGTCTTATAAATTAAGATTTTTAAGATTTTAAAAAAATTTTTCAATTTATCATTTTTTGCGTAATTAAAGAAGGTTTTAAACCTATTTCTTCCAATTTTCCCGAATGGAAAACTGTCTCCAAGGCCTGATTAACTCCCATTTATTTACTTGATTTTTGAATCTCATTAGTATATTTTATTATATAATAACAATAAAATTTATTTGAAATCGGCAATGAAAAAAGAGTAGTAAATTTACTTAGGGTTGGCAGAGAGCCTGTGGCTGGTGAAAACAGGAAACCCGGTAAAATTGAATGGACTTTTGAGCCTTCTGAATTTATTCAGGCGTGTCCTCTCGTTATCGGGGATCTATGCAGATAACATGCATAGGACAGAGTGACTCATTGTGAGTAATTAGGGTGGCAACGCGGACCATTCGTCCCTATTTTTATTAGGGATGGATGGTCTTTTTTGTGCTTATTTTAAGCATAAAATGTAAATACTTCCAATATACCCAAGTCTGTTCAGCCTGCAGTAATAGCGCTTTTTTCAGCCAAATAAAGGAGGAAAACCTATGAAAACAATCTTTTCCGGCATCCAGCCGAGCGGAACGATTACCCTCGGAAATTACATTGGTGCCATGAAGCAATTTGTAGAATTGCAAAATGAATACAACTGTTATTTTTGTATTGTCGATCAGCATGCGATAACAGTTCCGCAAGACAGGCTCGAATTAAGAAAGAACATACGCAGCCTTGCTGCCTTATACTTGGCAGTAGGAATCGACCCTGAAAAATCGACTCTGTTCATTCAATCAGAGGTTCCGGCACACGCCCAAGCTGGATGGATGATGCAATGCGTTTCCTATATAGGAGAGCTTGAACGCATGACACAATTTAAGGATAAATCTGAAGGTAAGGATGCAGTCTCCGCAGGATTGCTTACCTATCCTCCACTTATGGCTGCAGATATCCTTTTATACAGTACTGATTTAGTTCCTGTCGGAGAAGACCAAAAACAGCACTTGGAATTGACCCGCGATTTGGCAGAAAGATTTAATAAGAAATACAATGACATCTTTACTATTCCAGATGTGAGAATCGCCAAAGTTGGCGCGCGTGTAATGTCACTTCAGGATCCTTTAAAGAAAATGAGCAAATCGGACCCTAATAAGAAGTCGTTTATTTCCTTATTGGATGACCCTAAACAAATAGAAAAGAAAATTAAAAGTGCAGTAACGGATTCAGAAGGTATTGTAAAATATGACAAGGAAAATAAGCCTGGCGTTTCCAACCTTCTTTCCATATATTCCATTCTTTCGGGTAAATCTGTAGCAAATATTGAAAAGGATTACGAAGGCAAGGGATATGGCGACTTCAAAGCTGGACTGGCAGAAGTTGTTATTAATACGATTAAGCCAATCCAGGATAAATATTATGAACTAATGGAATCCCAAGAGCTTGATGATGTACTTGATCATGGAGCTGATAAAGCGCGTAAAGTCGCTAATAAAATGGTCGGGAAAATGGAAAATGCCATGGGACTTGGCCGGAAAAGAAAATAAAAAAACAGCCGATTGGCTGTTTCAGTTTGTAGACAAAAAGGGTTCGGAACAATCTCATTCCGAACCCTTTTTTGATTTTTTGTTGGATTTGAAGCAATTATTGAGAAATACAGACCTCTCCGAGGTTAT
>NZ_JAGGQS010000023.1:0-61299 GCF_018613175.1 Bacillus sp. ISL-47
TATCCATTTTGTAAAATATATAGTTAAGCTGCTTGTCAGGAATGGAATTCTGACATAACCATTATTAAGACTTAGATATTCAAGAATAAGTTCTTCAAAGAAATAACATAGAGTTACTTTCATTACTGCCTAAGAATAAATTTCATATATATTTAACAAGAAGATCTGAAAAAAATACAAATTTTTCAAATAGTACTTTATAACATTTTGTTTTTAGTGTAAAATTACACTTGTGTACTATAGTGAATTTGTTTATTGATTTAGGATATCTAAATATAAAAAAACGATGGTGGCATGATGAATGGAACTAATGTTAATGATCAACTAAATAATTTAATAAATACATACAGTGATGATCTAAAAAGGGTGGCTTGGAGATATGTTAGGGATCAGCATTTGGCAGAGGATATAGTGCAAGAAGTTTTTCTTAAATGCGTTATGCATAAGGAGCAGCTTAAAGATATGCGCTCTATAAAGTCTTGGTTGATTACAGTCACGAAAAACCAATGTAAAGATTATATTAGTTCAAAGTACCATCAAAACGTGATTCCCTCGTCTGAACTCTTTTCTTCATATCAAATTACACCCGAATTAGAATTAATGACTAAACATACACGAGAAGAAATTTATCATAATATTACTAAACTTCCAGGTATTTATCAGGAGGTCCTGTATCTTTTTTATGTTAAAGATCTAAAGCTGCTAGAAATCCAGCAGCATTTAAATATTAATATCTCCACCGTGAAAACCAGGCTTCTTCGAGCAAGACGGTTATTAAAGTCTTCAATATTAGTGGATCATATCTATTCTTAACTATCTTTGAAAATCAATGAATTTGAAAACAGTAAACTGGCAATACTAGTTTGTATCCCCCCTTATACAAGCATCTGCACTCTGGCAGATGTTCTTTGTTATGTCATTTTCATCCGGCGTAACTCCTGCTCGCAATATGATTCGGCTGAAGATGTACTCCAGTATTTTACACCGGCAACGATTAAATCGGGAACGGGAATTTTTCCGCGATCATAGTAGTTCTTCACTTTGGCCCGATCGTATTTCAATCCTCTTTCAGTTAAAAACGCCGCAAACTGGCTTTGGCTCAGATAATTGTCACTTTCTTTCACAATAGCAAGAGTAGGATGCTGAATCAGGAATGTATCTTCTTTAAAGAACTGGGCTGTATATTCGAGAGCTAATTCAAGCCAGCCATCTTTTAAATGCCGATAAAGAAGCATTAAATCAAAACTCTCTCTAGTCGGATTCTCAAAAAAACGAGCTAATTGTAAAAAGGTACTTTCAATGTCATTAAATTGATCTGCAGAAGCTGCACTATCCTGGTCTTGTTCCAATATGGGATTTTTCAAATGGGGAAACAGCATAACAATTTGGCTCGTAGCTTTTTTCATTTAAATCCCCTCATGTAAACATTGTTTACTTTAGTTTATCACTAATTCTCGCTCTGTAAACCTGTTAAACAGTGAATATATATTTAATTCAATAGACGTTTCCACATCTTGGTTTTAAATGGTTAGCCTTAACCCCTTAAGAGCCCGTTTCATTACTTAATTTTTACACTTACTAATTTTACACCGGCTTTCTCGGCCTTTTTCGAAGCCTTCTGAATCTTCTTAAGCATTCCCTTATCATTGCGTTTTTTATTTAACATGATCTACACCCTCTCCTAAAGTCTCTCTAGTCGCAGTATTGACGGGTTAATCTAAAAATATACAAAATATAGGTTCTAAACCTCGTCCTCCCTTGCTATATATCTATAAAAAAGCGGAAAAGTGGAAAAATGACCTTATGGTAAATACTAAATTTGGTGAAAGTGGGGGAGAGGATGGATTACATCAATCCGTTATTTGACAAACCAGCAATAACAAATTCTAAGAAGCCGATAGCGAAAAGGCCTCAGAAATCACATAAGCAAAGATCTGTTCGAAAAGATAAGACACATAATATTAAGTTCCCCGTTTCACCCTTAATCCAGATGAAACTAAAGAGCTTTTGCAAACAAGCAGCAAGGATTGAAAGACAGCGGGGGAGGGAATCCATAAGTCAAACAAAATTTAACACCATACTGCTTCGCTTTGCTCTGCAGCATGAAGAAATAATCAATTGGACACATGAATACTCCGATACTAAGGTGTATATGCACACCAATATATTGGAAACCGAATATACAGAGGTTGGCGGCCCTCATGGGTTGGCTATAAGAAAGAACCTCTCAGAACGAAAAGTCGTTTACCACATGATACATTCTGTTTTGACATGGATGGAAGGAGAGGGGTCACTTGAAAAAATCTTATAGCAGTTTAAACATCCTTCAAAAGCGCTTATCAGGCGCTATGGATTCTAATGGATTACTTGGTACATTACTGTATGGGCGGAAATATATAACCATAACCATGCCTTATTATGATTACATAAGGGGAAAGGTGTTTATCCAAGATCTTCGCGATAATTATGAAGACGAAGTGCCTTATCATTTTGATATTGCTGTACTTCTCTATATGCTATATGACGATTTCCTTACTCAAGTAAAAAAGGGAGCAAAAAACGAGCAAATTGCCAATTACCTATTTGCCGGCAAGAAAAGATATTTTCAGAAGAAGACCAAAGCAAGACGGATTATGAAGCCACTTACACAACATATATTTCAATTTGAAACAATCGAAGAGGAAGAGGGGGATGTTAAGGTCCCAGAAGAAAAAACAGCTTATATTGAGCTTAGAATGCGTGAATCAGAAGTCTTGCGTGGGGAAGTTTTAATTCATGATGTTTTACCTTATACAAAGGATATTGAGATTTCGGTAGAAGAAATGATTACAATTGTTTATTTAGATTTTATTCAAAATGTAAAGAGTGATGGGAATTCTCTGAAAGTGCAGAAATCAATTTTGGCTCATTTAAAGAAAATTTAATCTTGAAAATGCTGTGTTATGGCTAGAAAATCATATAGAGTATAATAATAGATATTTCGTTTTTTTGGATAAGCTGAGGCAGAGTTAATCTCTTGGTGACTTACAGGTTTTTACCTGGAGATTGAAAAAGTAACCTGGAATGAGAAAAATGACATTACTGAGGACGTTAAAGAGATACAACCTGCTATAGCTATAAAGGATGATTTACCTTTTTAAAGTTCACAGAAAATACACAGACCAGCTAAGAAAAATAAGGTAGAATTTGGGTAGTGATACCGCCAGACACACATGGGTGAATGATAGTTATGTGGTATAGCTTTCATGTTGCTTCTCCTTATTAGAAACCAACCAGTTTCCCGATGGTTGGTTTTTTAATTGTAAAAAATTTTCCCCTCTCGAATGAGAAGGCTTTTCATTTTTTATTGAACGAAGGGGGCAGGTTTCTTTAATAAGAATCTATGCTGTTATGTCACATTAGACACAAATAGCGACATAAAAAAGAGAGATTTCTTCCTCTCTAAGATAAAATCAATTATCAAAGATAAAACGATCTTGAAATTTCCGTTCATTTTGCCCTTTGTTGTCTATGGTCCAAGTAACTATTACTTTCAACTTGGCTCCATTTAATAAGGGGAAGTTATGGTGATGAAAAGAGGGAGTTATGGATTCAATGTTCTCAATTGTGAATAGCTCTATATCTGATTCTACATCCGGGTCATCCCGATAGGCTTCTATCCTAACTAATTTGATGTTTTTATCTCCGATATTCTTTAAGTCCATACTGAAAAAATTAAAAATATTAGGATTTTTTGATCTGTTAAGTTCAGGATTCATATTATCTGGTCTTCCTATCTGCAAACTCCATTGTTTAGATGACATTTTTACAGGCAACTTCTCTGGTGATACAGCAAAGGAGTTCACGGGTACCAAAGTTAGGGATAAAACAATAATTAGTATTGATGTTTTCAATTTTTTCATGGTTCAACATCCTTTTTTTCTTAGGATGAATCTCATTTAAAATAATATACAATTTATTTAAGTAATGCTTTAATGCACATTTCGAAGAAAATATGCACTAAAGGAGAAGGTGGTTTTTCAACTAAAGGATGCTTTAAAACAATAAACGTTATAACAAAATAAGGACGATACAGTCACAACTACATTTTTTAAATGCCAAATACAAAGCAAATTTGACTGTTTTTTGTTTAAATGACTGCTGTAGATCTCTTTAACCAAACTTTACTTAAAACTGAACAGGTAAATTATTTTTAATTGGAGTGCTAGGTTGCTAATTGCTTGAAAATTAATGAATATATATTAATGAAAATGCACAAGTTAATAACATTATTAACATATACATGTATGATAGTTCTAAAAAAGTCCTCTAAACCGTTCGGTTTGTTAGAGGACTTTTTTACTTTCTTTAAGCCAATTAAGCATTTTTTCGTCATTATTTTTATTTTGCCGTTTATTCTCTTTCCGAATATACCGAGAGAGAGTAGTATGAGCAATCCCGATTTCAGCAGCAGCCTGACGAATGCTCATATTTAGTGAATCAATCATTTCTTTCATTGCTTCTGGAGATAAAGTGACTTTCTGTTCTTCTTCATAATGGAAAGATTGCTGCTCAAAGTTTGCCTTTATATTTGTATCCTTCATAGTATTTGCAGCTTCCATTGAGGCAGCAACTTCTTTTTGTGACGGTTCAAAGGTTCTAGGTAAGAGAGACTGTTCAAATCCAGCAGATGCATTTTCCTGTGTTATTTGATTCATCTGATCAATTATCCTCTTGTCAATCTGATGATTCGTCTGTATTAAAAAGTTCTTTTTATTTTCCTCTACCACCATTTCGGTTGGCAATATAATTACACTGAGCTTTGACCAATAGTCTTTAAACCATCCCTTTTTTCCAACCTTGTCCTCGTTTATTTCTTCGGTATACGCCCAGCTTCTGATTACATCATCCTTTTGAAGTTCATCTAATATGTTTTCAAATTTATCCCTTACCTGTACGCCATTATATCGAGCTGAGATATCTATGACCTTAAGCAGAGTCGAAACCTTAAACGGCTGCTGGAGTGTGCGTTTAATGGTTCTGATTTTCCACTGGAGATTTAAATACCTCGTTAATCGTTTTTGCTCCCTCTGGGTGTAATGGCTGTACTGGAATACCTTAAGGTCCAACATGCCAATGGATCGATTGGGACCAACCAGATAAGGGGTAAGAATATTAGTGGGCTTAACCTGAACGGCATATATTCCTTTGGCTTCACCTGTTTTCTTATCGTATGCCACCCTGACTTTCCCAATTTCAAACATTTTTTGAAAGTCTTTGAACTTATAAAGTTCGTTATCGTGCATTTCTTGCGTATTTATGACTTTAACTTTATGTTCGCCCAAAGAAATCCAAATGCTTGAGAGAGCAGCCACGCGCTTCATGATATTAAACCGGTCTTCTTCACGGAAATCTAGTTCTCGTCCATTCGCAGACCGTTTTTTTAAATTCCTAAGACGCAGGGCATCATTGCTGTGAAATTCAATAAAACCATCACTGCTTTTGGGTGTAACCATCCAAAGGTATGTAATTAAATCAAATAGGTCGGCAGTCATTTCATCCAAGGAGTTTAATGTGGATTCAATTAACTCCAGCCACATGGCCTGCTGGTCAGAGGCTAGCTCAGTCAATTGCGATTCATAAGGCCTCAATTCCGCCAAACCTCTGACTTTTCCCCGGTTATCGATGATTTCACTGGCCAAGTAACCAGGTTCCACTTCTTTAAAGTCCTTTTTCTTTGTAACGATGTCTCTCATAAGGTGGTAGTCGATATCCATACTGCCATAGATGTAATCACGCTCCAAAGCCTCGTCAATCTTTTCCTCATTTATACTCCGTTTTATTTCGTAATGAGGAAACTCATTCAGCAAATGGCCAGCTAATAATATTTTTATGGTGTCTTTGTATCTGTTTACTGCATCCCTTATCATATGCTTGGTTATCTGCTTTTCAGAGTAAAGTGTTTGTGTGAAGAGGAAAAATAACGCACGGAAACTAGGTTTCATGGATTCGTCAGGTGCCTGTCTTTTCAGTTCTTCTTCCGTCAGCACATAAGCGATTTTTTCCCACTCATCTAAGATGTAAGAACGATCTTGGAATAAGGATTTTACTTCTTCAAAGATTGAGATTTTCAAAAATTCATAGTTAAGAATCAGATGGTCTGGTAAATCATTGTATTTCATTGCAGAGCATCCTTTCTGATCATAAATATTAAAAGAGTGTAGCAAAGAAATAGGAAAATGCACCACTTGATAGTATTATACCAATAACTTATTGATTATTGGGAAGGAAATGCACCAAATACTACACAGGTTCCGCTATAGTTTCTTAAAAATGCACCACCAGGTAGTAAGCTTTTAGAAATAAAAAACAGTTATGCTGGTGATGATGTAGCTCTTCATTTTATAAATGAAACAATGTCTCTAGTTCCGGTAGCTCAATACCCTATGCCATGGCGTGCTTCGTTAAAAATAGTAATGGGGGAATTGTTAAACCAAGATTAAAACATTTTAACTAGTAATGAGGTGGCCTTATTAAGCTAACTTGTAGCTTATGTTGTTAATTTGGGGAGAGTTTTCTATAGAGGCTTCACTGATGATTGAAATTTCTCACCTCAAAACATCAGACCTGGTATTATAGCATCAATATCGTTTTTTATTATCCCTTTTTAAAATACGTATTTTAAACATAAGAATTTTATATTCATTAAAAAAGGATAAGTAAGGGGGTTCATATATTGAATAAGGTTTTAATTTTGACTCTTATATTGGTGTAATACTTATTGTCTTTACCTTATTTCGAGACACAAACAACAGGCTAGGGTATTTACACTAAAGAGTTTTATGAATGCTCATCATTTGGATGAAAATGAGAGTCAGAAAAAAAGCTTATTAGATATCAAAAATGATTGTTTTAAGGATATTGATAATGGTGATGGTACAACCAACGATTGTTTTGATATCGGAGACAGCGATGAAGATGGTGAAGATTAAAATCAATACCCTAATATTTACAAATGAAGATCCGGTTGTTGTACTCATGGGAGCTTGTGTCTTATAAAGGGCTGCTTGGCTTCAAACGCAATAATGTAAGGTGTTAGGATAATTTGTAGTGTAACTACGCTAACTGAACGAGGGCTCGAAGGGTACTGACTAGTAAGGAATCATTGGCTTCAGCAATCGGGCGCTTTGATGGAATAGAAAAAAACTAAGATATAAAGCTGATAGAGGATGATTAACATTACAGAAATTAATTTCCACAAACGACAAATGTTGGAATATTAAGTGTGTACAGTCTGCACCAAATCTGCACCAATTTTCTTGAACGAGCGGAACCTGTATAGAAAAAAGAATGAAAATGCACCAAAAATCTTCTTTGTGTACCAAGGTTAAGCGGAACCTGTGTACTAAAAAAACCCTTTCAAATCAGCAATTTTACGGACTACCTGCAAAATTTTGAGCTAAAACATCAAATAATCTGGAACAAATCTTGGAAACAGAGCGAAACCTGTATGCCAAAAATGCACCAACAACCTTAAAAGTGAGCGAAATCTGTGTGGTATATCTGGAGCCAATTTTCATTAAAAACGTTGATAATACAGCATTCTTTAACTTGTTATCCAAACATGCACCATTTACTAGTGGTACATTTCCGGATAATTTGGTGCAAATAGCGAGCGAAACTTGCATAATAAAAAATTTTTAACTTTTTTTTCATCCCTTGAGACTCTAGGTCTCAGGGGATGTTTTTTTTTGGTGCATTTCTCTTAGAGAACGCATATTTCCAAAAAACGATTTCGTTATACTTGTTTCAACAAAATATTCCAATGATTTTAGATCGTTTACAAGGCAGGTGTTGGGGATGGGATTACAGGCAGAAGAGAATAAAAGATACATAGTTTCACCAGTTGAAATTATGCAATTCATGACCCATAATAGCCTTCATCTTTATAAAAAAAAGGGATCCCGCGCACCTATCCATAAAGTTGCAGAATACGAGAAACATGATAGGCACAACCCGTACCAGAAAGGTGCGGTTTTTGTCTCACCTTCAAAAGCTGACCTTCTGGAAGGCAGAGGCTATGTGGTCACTTCTTATGAAACATTGCAGGACAAGCATCAGCAGCTGACCCACTGGACCCCGAATACATACCGGGGAGGAACCTACTATGACTTTAAAAACCGAGTCATTAAAGGGCATACCCGTGAAAATCTGAAACAGATTAATGTGATTGGTTTTGACATCGATACGAAAAATATCGACCTATATGCCATTTATTTGGGATGCGAGGAATTAGGGCTGCCGCGTCCAAATTTACTTTTGGAAACACCTAGGGGATTTCAGGTGTTTTTTGTCTTAAGCACTCCTTTTTACATACATAAAAAACAAGATTATAAGTCTTTAAGAATTGCAGAGCGATTATCTGAAAATATTCGGAAAGCCTTAACCTCATACATGCCAATTGATATGGGCTGTGTTCCATTTGGTTTTTACCGCATTCCCAAAAAAGATAATATCCTTGATTTTTACGATGAACCAGCTCAAACAAAACAGCTACTGTCCTGGTCAATGGAATTTGAAGAACAGGAACAAAAAAAGTTCCTCCATGTTGTCTATGATCATAATGCTTCACCATTCGATCAAACGTCTTCAGACTGGTACCGAGCTCTCATCTGTGCAACCGGCATAGAGGCTGGCCACCAATGCTCAAGCCGCAATAATGCCCTTTTGACGCTGGCACTTGCCAATTACTCCAGCGGGAAATCAATGGAAGAAGCATACGATGTACTTGATCAATTTAACAGTAATTTAAAGCAGCCTTTATCCAAAAGTGAGTTTGAGCGCATCCTCAAAAGTGCTTATTCCGGAAAATATAAGGGCGCAAAGCGTTCATATGTTGAACCGATGCTAGAGCTTTGGACGGATGGGACCGCTCAATTTCAGGGAAGGGAAGGGTGGTATAAATTTAAAAAGCCACGAGAAGAGCGTGTACGGTCCCATTATGACGAAAGAGAAGAAGATATCATTGCTTATTTGGATGCTCACACAAGCCCTGAAACACCGTTTCTGGAGGGTTCTTTAAACATGCTTGCTGAAACCTTTGGAATGGCTGTCTCTTCACTAAAAGAAGTCTTAAAACGTACCGGAAGGCTCATGAAAAAAACAATTGGGCGCGGACGTGGGGCTGTGACGAAAATAATGAGCAGAAATATGCTATTCAAAAGTTTATTGCATATGAGAAGAAAACAAATTCAGCATGCCCAATTAGCATTTGCAGAACTGCTGCCAGCTCTGCATTCTAACCGACTTGGAAAACCTCTTGAGATACCAGAGTTAGAATCCCAATTATTAATCCATGAAATAGACATCCTTTACCGATTCGGATCACCTCCGCCGGCTAAAATAACTAGCTGAAAATAAATGAGCCAGTCTGCCATTACATATCTATAGTATCCTATCCCTTTGGATTTACAGGAAGTTTTATATACTGGCTTTTGATTGCATTTTTTAAGTTCTGATTAACTATTTGCAGTTCTCATCTAGCATATGCTTATTTGGGACACGCATATCTGCAAATTTTATTATGAGTATGTTTATTGTTTTTCTATGTATTTAAAGGGGAAGCCTTAAATTTTATTAGACTTTAAATATACAAATTACATGCATTTCAATGCTGCTTGGAGGAGGCTTATAGGAAGTTATCAAATTGAAGTGAAGTTTATTTTTTAAAGACAAGGAGATAATTAATTTAATCCTGAAAAGTTAGAATGCGTTTCAAGGGGAAGAGTGTGGTCACTTTATTATTTAGTGTTCCAGGTTATTTTTATACTTTTTATAGGTGTTTTTACTTATTTGAATAATCAGATAATAGATATTTGGAATCATTTCCCTTTACAATCATTGCCAAACATGTGTACGTGTAGTACAGTGTAAGCAAGTTGAATAGACTGTAAATCTTATAGATTTATATGAGTAAATAACAAAATACTCAATGTCTTTTTGATTTATGGTTTTTTAATACTGAAACTCTTTATCACACAAGGGCGGATGGCCTCCTGTTTAGCCTCGTTGCCAGCAGAAGACCTCGCCTATACTACGTAAACATAGACGAGGTCTTCTGCTACTCGTCTAAAGGCGGAGGCCATCCAATATGTGATAGGGGAGATTAAGTAATTTTTGGTGTTGCCTGGAAGGAGGAGTGCTCATAAACTTAAGTGATAAATTCAGGAATAGTCAGTTCAAGTATAAGGTCAGGATCTAAAAATGTGAGTTCAATTTCTGTAAAAGTTTCAAGATAAAAGATAAAAGTTATGCTTAGCCGTAGATGAATATAAAAAGTTAATTAAAAGGAATAAAAACTAAATGAGATTTTGTCTTTGAGTGGTTCCTTGGTTTGCTATTCAGATTTACGTATAAAAATACGTTGATTCAAGATCTTTTAAAGGTTAATTTTGTGCATTAAAATTTTTAAACACAATCTGTCTTTCTACAGGCCAGCGTAAATATTTTTAATAGTTAGACATGATGTTTACGATAATGTTTACAATTTTGTAAACTGTTATAAGGGAGAGTGATTCCTAGATTTGTAGAAGAGGATGATTTTAATGATTCTGAAGTATACTTCGCTTAAAAAGAAAGATTTAGATTACCTTTCATTTATTCTGAGGAATGGAATGGTAACTGCGAAACAGATAATGCTGAAATTCAGGGAGCCAAATATACATCGGGTTTATCGCAGACTGCGAAAGTTAGAGAATCAAAAATATTTGAAACATGAACGGATTGCCCATAAAGTCGGGGTATATATTGGGACAATTGAGGCGAGGAAAATCACTGATATGCACGTAACAGTTCCTAATAAAGCAACGATCTATACGATGCAGCACAATCTTTTAATAACGGATTTAATTCTTTTTTATGAGATACAGTCTGAAAAGCAGGGCGTTGAATTTCAATATAGGACTGAACGGGAAATTCGCTTCTCTATGATTGGAGGGGGGGATAACCAGAGCAAATTGAAAGCTTATAATGATAAGCGGGACCGGATACCTGATGCTGTTTTCTTTTTTAAATCAGGTGACGGCAAGGTAACGACTACCTGGGTTGAACTGGAACTCAATAAGAAGGATCGAAAGCGGTATGATGATAAATTTAAACTGTTCGACGGAATGCTTTCAGGTGGTCAGCAGAATGATTATCTATACGCGTACGATCAAGTGATTTACTTTTCGAATGACCTTAAAATTCATAATGCCATTAATGAGGCAAAACAAAGATTGATTAATTCCAGTAAGATTACCGTGAGAAATGTCCCTTCTGTTATTCTGGAAGAACGCTGGGAAGAGGTGCTGCCTATTGGAACCCTTAATGGGGAATAAAGAGGAACCGAGACAGACGGAAACTGATCGGCTGATTGGAGATGCAGTGCTGTATGGCCTAATCGGGATACTAGGAATCCTATTTTTTCTTCCTGCTCTCTTTGGGATGCTGATCTTTGGTCTTATACACATTTTTAAGCGGGATTGGCTTCCATATGTGTCGCTTGGAATCGGGATTATCCTCTTGGTTTGGGAAGTTCAAACAGGACAGATTTTGAGCTATTTTGGGTTAATATCGGAAATGAATGTTCCATACATGTCCGCCGGTGTTGAAAAATTAATAAACCAAGGTAATATGATTGCCGTTACCGGTCATTCCTATGTTGTTTTACTGGGTTTGTCGCTTCTATTCTCGTTTGGCTATTTCATTTTTGCCAAGTATTTTTGGAAAAGGCGTGTGACGACAAAATCCGGGATGGTGAAGCATCGAAAAGAAGAACAGAAATACAAGGCTTTTCGAAGAAAACGGGTAATGTTTCTTGGGAAAAAACAGCTGCAGTACCGAAGAAAACGCTCTAACGAGGTTTTTGTGGGCTACACTGACTTTAAAGAACGAGTGCAGCTCGATTCAAAAGAGCTTAATTATCATATGCTGGCAACTGGAGGAACGGGTACGGGAAAGACCACTTTAATTGCTTCGTTAATGGAAGCAGCCCTCAAGCAGGGGAAACCGGTTATTTTTATGGACGGAAAAGGCGAAAGAAAGTCTATGCTTGAATTTAAAGCCCTATGTGAAGCATATGGCCGGAAAGTGTACTTGTTCTCTGAAATGGACGATCTCACATATAACCCGATCAAGAATGGAACACCAACTGAAACACGGGATAAACTCATGTCACTTTTCAGTTTTTCCAATGAGGGGGATGGAGCTTATTATACGGATATTGCCTCCCGTTATCTGCAGCTGGTCGTCAAGTTAATTGATGAAGCGGGTGTTCCCAGAGAGATTCGGACTATCGCAAAGCTAACTGATTTTAAATACATGAGTGAGTTTTTCAAAGATCACAGCATCCAGGAAGAAATTGAAGAGGAATTTCAGATTGAAACAGAAGAAGAAGTATTGATCGAACAGACAGGGAAAGCATCTGATGACGATTTAAGCGATTTTTTTGTTCCCTCAGAACCTAAAACAGAAACGGTCAAAAAAACGGTTACTCAAAAGCGAAAACGTTATGTTACGAAACTTCAGGAAGGTTTGCAGCAAATAAAGGAGACTCTGGATCATGAATTTCCAGAGGATATAGTCGAAGGCTGCCTTACCCGTTTGAAAATGCAGCTGGGTGAGCTGCTAGAGTCCGATTTAGGGCATTTATTTACGGAAAGCGAGAATGGGATTAACCTTCAAACTATTACGGATCAGAATGATGTGGTGATTTTCAGCATTTCTGGAAGCCGTTATGCTGATTACATTAAAAAGATCGGGAAAATGATCATCCTTGATGTGAATAGTCTCGTTGCCTATAGACAAGCCCAGGGACGGAAATCGATTTTTGGAGTCTATGATGAGTTTTCTGCTTATGGGGATCGGCGGATCGTTGATATCGTCAATAAGTCACGTTCAGCAGGCTTTGAATGTATTATTTCCACTCAAACGCTATCTGACATTGATGCCATAGATCCTATTATGACAGAACAAATCATCTCTAACTGTAATATTATTGCCACTGGCCGGGTTAACTCGTCAAAAGATGCGGAGCGGATTGCACAAGTATTCGGCACTTTTTCTGACCAGGAGATCACTCAGCAGATCGAAAAGAAGTATCCTCATATCCGTTATGAAGCAGCCATGGGAACCGTTCGCAATGTTGAACGATTTAAGGCAAATCCAAGTGAGATTAAAAATTTGCAGATTGGTGAAATATTCATCAATCGCAAAATGGTTGAGGAAGATACAGGTGATACTTATTTCCGACGGGTATATGTGCGAAATGCTCTAGAATTAGGAGGGATTCCATCCAATGAAGCCTCTTGAAAACCTAAAGCAGGGGTTTAAGCATCATACAGATCAAGGGCGCAAAAAGATATGGAAAGATGATAGACGGTTAAAATCATCTCGTTTGAATGGAAGACTTTTGTTTAGTATTGCCTTTTGGGCCGTGTTCGCCGGGGCGATTTTCTTTACTTTCCAGTCATGGGCCCGGACAGGTTTTTTAAATGAAAAGGTAAATGGCTATCAGGACAAAGCATCAGCCCAGATTGCGAGGCTCAATGAAGCGGGATTTGCCAATTCACCTGCTGGAGAAGATTATGCCGCCCAATTTATTGCCGCGTATATTAATGTGCCCTATAACGAGAAAGAGAGAGAAGAACGATCCAATACGCTTCAAAGCTATTTAGCAGAAGGGTTAACTGCTGGACAATTAGAAGACCTTTCAGCATTTGGGGGAAAACGAGTTTTGAAGAGTGCTAGCTTATATGATGTGAAGAATGTTTCCAATACAGCCGCGAGCTATGTGTATCGTATAGAATATGAACTTTTCAAGATTGTGGAGAAAGAACAGGAAGCAGAAAAAAAGGAAGGCAGTGAAGAAATAGCGGGTGAGGAGAAAATCACGGCTTATGAAGAAGCCCTCGGCAAAAAGGAGCAAATGATTGTCGTCCGTCTAGGTACTGACGGAAATTCCTTCAATGTCATTGAACAGCCTTACTATGAAGCTCTTCCGGCTGTAACCCGGCTAGTATCGGTTCAGGATAGTACGGATCAGGCGAATAGGAATACAAAGGCTGAAAGTGCTCTTAAGCAGTTTGCCTCCCAGTTTTTTACCTCCTATACGACTAATTCTATCGAGGAAATGTCCTATCTCATGGAGGAACCGGAAACGCTTCAAGGCCTTTATGAGTATAGAGGATTAGAAGACTTTGTGGTTTATGATGGAGAGCAAAAGGGGCAATACATTGTGAAAACACTGGTGCTTTTACAAGAGGGGGATGCCGATTTGCAGACGAAACACCCATTCACCCTTATCGTGACGAAAGAGAACAATAAATTTTATGTTCAGGACTTCAAACACACTATAGGAGGATGATTCCAAATGCCAGATATAACTGGTCTAACGGATTACGTGTCAGGACAGGTTGCAGCTGTTTTATTTATTGTTATGGTTGTCATGATCGTACGAGCTTTTATTTCGCAAAGATGGGGCATGTTCTTTTCCAGTTTTATTTTTGCGGTTGTCTGCTATGTAATTGTGTCTAATCCAGGAGAATTCGAAAGCTTGGCCAATGCCCTTTGGAGTCAAGTAAAAAGCGGTGGGCTCAATTGAGATCAGCCGCGTACAGTTACCGAAAGTTCTTTAAGCACCCTTTAAAAATTTGGAAAATTGGGAAAGGTGAAAAATCACTTGTTTTTTCCAAGGGGATTGAAATTAGGCAAATCATAGTGGCCCTGCTACTTTTCGGCTTTCTCTTTCTTTTTAGAGGGAGCATTAATCAGGTATTGCCTGCAACCTTGCAGCTAGCTTTTTATGCAATGCTTCCGTGGATCATCGCCGGAGCGGTCTGCCGAAGCAAATTGGACGGAAAACGTCTTGACCGTTTTTTTATCGGGTATTTCCGATACTTATATAACAGGCGTTTTAGCTACAGCAGCCATAAGCCTGTTTACCAGCCACAGATGAAGAAGGCACAGTCATATGAGCGATTCCAATAAGGTGGTGGTATCTTGCTGCAATTTCCGATTCACTCCTATAAAGACAATGTAGTTTATACACATGATTCAGAGGCCTGGTCTTACTACCGTCTGCATGAAAACACGGTAGGAATCAATGAACAGGAAGCTGAAGACAATTTGGTTAACCGGCTTCAAAGGCTTGCTTGGCAATTAGCATCCTTTGAAGAAATCGACTATAAAATACTACCTATTCCAGTGGATATCGATAAACGAATGGACAGCCTGAAGGAACAATATGAAGGCAAATATGCTGACATTGGGCACTATTATGCCGAGCGGGCAGCAGAGATCCTGCGTGAAGAGGCAAAACATGTCGTCGAATACAAATTTTTTGTAGGCATTAAGCTGAAAAAAAGAGAGACTGAGGAAAATCTCATCGATGCTTTCTCCTCTTCTTTTAAGAGCATGAACCGATATCTGCAAAAACTTGCGGGTTTTAGAGAAAGTGAAGTAGACGATTTAACATCCAGACTGTTTGAAGAATCTGAAGAGGATGCTTATACAACCCTTAATAATTATCTTGGGGCTTACCGGCTGAAAGAAAAAGAATTGCGCTATCTGATACGTCATCAATTTGTCAGGGGACAGGAACAGACTGGCAATGAAGAAAGCCTGTATAGCCTTACAGAAGGCATTCTTGACCCAGGGAAAGCCGGATATCTTCATATCAAGCAGCTGGAGAACGAATCGTGGTGCGCGTTTCTTCCAGTATCGGATTTTCCGATTGATCTTCGATATAAAGAGTGGGCATATTTTTTTCAGTCTTATCACTTTCCAGTAGAAGTCAATATGCGTACGGTCTACAAGAAGAGAAAAGAGGATGAAAATCAAACCAATACCATTAAAAAGCGCTTCCGTGATCAGGATGCCCAGCTGATCGAAGCAAATGAAGATGATGACAGCCTGATTAATACAGGGCGGGAACTGCTTCATCAGCTTGAAAATGAAATCAGAAACCAAGGAAAACCACTTCTAAGAACTCACATTCATTTTGTTGTTTACGGCCAGACAAAAGAAGAAGTCCGAAAAAGAGCCAGAAGGCTTAAATCGGATTTTAAAGATCAGCAAATTGAAATTGAACAGCCACTGGCCGACCAACTTCTTCTATTCCATCAATCTTTACCTGCAGCTAAAATCACTGCTGAGGATTGGGAGCAGATCCTGACTCCTGAATCATTTGCCGAATCTCTTTTCTCTCTTACTCGAAAAATCGGAAATACTGTTGGTTTCTATCTCGGGAAAAATATATCGCATACCGGCGAAAGCATTGAAAGCTCACAATCTCTTGTTTTTTATCATCCCTTTTTAGCTCATCTGGGTCTAAAAGGCTCCAAGTATTCTTCGCCGCATGTCACAATCTCAGGACCTACAGGGATGGGGAAATCGTATCTTCTAAAAGACATTTTACTGAATGCTGTCTTTTTTGGAGCGAAGGTTCTTATGACTGACCCGAAAAACGAAGTAGAAAAGAAATTCAAGCAGGCCCTTACACCTGAAATGGAGCAATCAGCTCCATTCTTTAAAGAGCTGATTGAAAGCTTTAACTATATCACACTATCTAGCGAGAAAAAGGATGCTGGAAAGCTTGATCCCCTCACTTTCCTTGAAGGGGAAGAGGCACAGGATGCAGCTGTGGGTGTTCTGGAATATTTATCTGAACTCCAATCGAATGAGCGGAATGTGAAAACAGCCATTTACAAAGGTGTTCGTCACGTTCTTCAGCAGGATGAGAAACCAGGGCTGTTAAAAGTGGTTCGCTATTTGCAGGATTCGGATGATCCGGAAGTACAGAATGTGGGGGATTTGCTTTATGAAATCGGAACAAACGGAGTTGCCAAACTAATGTTTTCAGAAGGCGATGCGGCAGGGATCAGCCTTCATGAACAAGTAAACATCCTGCAGATTCAAAACTTGAACCTTCCGGCAGAGGGGGAAAAAGCAGCAACAAGGGATGAGCATATAGCCGTTGCCCTGATGCAGCCTTTGGCCAAATTCGCCACCAAATTCGCACGGGATGATTCCGTTATTAAGATGACCATTTTTGAAGAAGCATGGATGCTTATGAATACGGGGGCCGGCGACCGGCTGATCAATGAGCTGCTGCGCACTGGCCGTTCCTTAAGATCAGCTGTTTATATCATTACGCAGTCCACTTATGAATATAACAAGCCGCAGATCAAAGAAAACATTGGCACCAAGTTTGCTTTTAAAGCTAAAACAACTGAAGAAGCAGCCAGCATCATAGAGTTCCTGGGCATGGAAGATAACAAAGCAAACAGGGATATGCTTAAGAACCTTTCAGAAGGCCAATGTATTGTAGAGGATATGTATGGGCGTACTGCCAAGATACAGATCGATGTGCTGTTTGATGAGTGGATCAGCGCCTTCAACACTAAAGAAAACGATCGTGGAAGAGCAGAAACAGAGGAGGCGTTTATGTAATGAGAAAACTAGTATTCTCTTTATTTGCCCTGATTCTACTAGTAGCTGGGTGTAATCAAGGCCCAGCTTCAGAAGATATTGCGAAACTGGCTTATGAATGGGAGAAGGCAAATTTTGATCGTGATTATGAAAGAGAGCAAGAGCTTATTTATGGAAAAGGTTCATATGAAATTCACAAAACTACAATAAAAAAAGAGTCAGGATTAAAATATGAGGATATTCGTTATGAAATTTTTTTTGATGAAGAACTTGAACGCTATTATGTTTTTGCAGATTTCAAAAACCCTAATGGTGAAAATTCAGTAGAAGATAATATTGTCTTTCGAAAAAAAGATGATGAATGGAAAGTAGATGTGAAAGAAAGTGTGGATGTAGTACGGGAAGATATAACAGACCAGCTTGACCGAGAAGCTTGCATTAACTGCGAATAAGGAGGGGTTGGATGAACACCCTTAAACAAGGCTTGGGCTTTTGTTTATTGATGTTATTTCTTCTAATGCCAACGGGTTCACTAGCCGAAGATCCCGCTCCCACTGTTCAGAAAAGAGAAGAAATGGTTGGCCGGGTAACACTGGAAAGCAAAGAGTATCCTCTCGATCACTACAGAATGGAAGCAGATATCGGGGATGGCATCAAGGAAGCTGGCGATCATGCCTTGCATTCTATAAATCAAGGGATGTGGGGGTTTAACAAGACAATTGCAAGTTTTACCCTTTATTCCGTTAACCAGCTGATGAGTTTTGATTTAATTAGCACCATTGTGAATGAAGCAGGCATCATGAGCGATCGCATCTATGAGATTATGTCGG
Source organism: Bacillus sp. ISL-47 (assembly GCF_018613175.1). NCBI lineage: Bacteria > Bacillati > Bacillota > Bacilli > Caryophanales > Bacillaceae > Bacillus > Bacillus sp. ISL-47. The sequence continues at coordinate 18,279 of NZ_JAGGQS010000023.1, forward strand.
GAACATTCTTATCCTTGTTTGTCGTTATTGCTGGTGGAATAGCTGCCTGGAGGTATTTTGTAAACCAGCAAATGGGGTATGCGGTTAAAGCGATTATTGGCGCTTTGGCCATCATGACTCTTATGTTTTGGTTTTACTCTAATGCGACGGGAAACATTAAATGGCTCAATGATCGGGGAGCGGAACTGGAAGGGATTGCGAGCTCTGCCAATGTGCTGGTCAGTTCTGACGGGTTTGACAGTAACGCAGCCTATGATTCGAAGGAAGGAATTGCCGTACTGGAAAATCAACTCTTTAACCTTATGGTCAAACGGCCATATCTACTCTTAAACTACGGATCTACAAAGGAAACGGAAGTTGTAAGCGAGGATCCAAATCGAGTAGATAAACTTTTAGAAATCAGACCTTACAATGAAGAAGGTAAAGAAAATAGGAAAATTATTGTTGATGATGAGGCTTCGAACTTTGGCAACAAACAAATGACACCTGATTTTAGCGGTGAACGCTTTGGTTATCTTATTGTAACAATCATCTCTACCATTGCACTTTCCATTCCAATCTTGATATTAGGGATCTTTAAGTTTTTGCTTCAAGTCTGGTTCCTGGCTCTGGTTATTTTCACTGCGATTCCCTTAGTACTTTCCCTAATTCCGTCCTACAGTGAAACAGCATTAAATCATGGGAAAAAGCTTGTTGGCGTGCTCTTGATGAAAGCTGGATTAGTTCTCTTGATTGCTGTTATTACAGGCCTTGTGACCTTGCTCTATGAATCAATTAAAATAACCAGCGGGGTAGAAGGATATGCTTTTGTTGTCTTCTTAATCTGCATTACCATTTGGGGACTGTTTAAATACCGTTCTGAAATCTTCGAGGTTGCATCAGCCGGCATGATTCAAGGCCAGCAAGTGGCTGAGCGAATGGCGTATGCAACAACCAGTTCAATTGGCGAGGCAGGAGAAAAAGGGTATCAAGGTGTAAAACGGATGACAAAAGGTTCCTATTTAGCTGGCGGGATTACAAGAGGAATTCTTAATCGACAAAGTGCTGAAAATGATACCTCTTTTGCAGCTCCTTCTAAAGACGTAATAGGGCAGTCGCAGGTTTCAGGATCCAAATCAGCTAAACGAGGTCCCAGCCGACAAGAGGAACTAAGTAAAAGCACGGCTGAAATAGCTAAAGGAGGATCAGCTGCAGGGTTTGCGGCAGCCACAAATGCATCCAGACGATCGGCATCACGAAATGCTGGGTCGGCCATTGTAAATTTAGCTGATTACAAAAAGGAAAAAGATGAGGGTCCTGCTAATAATGCTTTCTCTGGACCCAAAACCGGTAATACAAACCGCAAGATTTCGGAAGCTCGGAACCACAGTTCGGAAGGTCATAAGGAGACTGCTAAGTCTAACGGCCATCAAACAGCAAGATCAACTTCCGGCGACCGGAAAACTTCCTCTCATCGGAAGCCTTCATCCAGAATGGAAGGTCCAAAAGGAGCAGCTGCAACAAGGGAATCTGGTAAACATCTAACACAGTGGGAAGCCCAGCAGCAGATCAATGCCCGAAAAGCTGACTCATCTTCCGAAACGACGAAAAGATCAGTAAGCATGAAACCAAAAGCCGAGGAGTCAGATCAGGAACGCTGAAGAAGCGGAGAATATTGCTGATCATTCGGAACCGGCTATGAAAGGAGTCCATATGCAAGGAGTCTTGAAGAAAGGTGCAAAAGCTGCTGGAACCCTAGCTGTTCTTAAAAACCCTCTTACTTGGATACTTGCAGGCATCCTTCTTCTTACAACTATTTTCGGAATCACCTTATTTCTTTCTATTAGCCTGGGCGGTGAAAAGCAATTTGAATTGGGCTTGTCTGGAGAAGGAGCAGAAGGTACGGCCCAAGTATCGGCTGAAGTTTTGCGATATGAACCTCTTATTCGAAAATATGCAGAAAAATATGGGATTGGTGAATATGTGGGCCTTATTATGGCGGTCATCCAGCAAGAATCAGGAGGAAGACATTTAGATGTCATGCAATCTTCGGAGTCCATTGGACTTTCTCCTGGAGCTATAACCGACCCTGAATATTCTATACAAATTGGTGTCAGATATTTTGCAGAAGTGATGAAGCAAGCCAAAGGCGATATTCATCTGGCTTTGCAGGCCTATAATTTTGGAAATGGATTCATTGAATATGCATTAGAGCGCGGAGGCTATTCCAAGGAAGCAGCCATTGAGTTCAGCAATTTGATGGCTGCTAAAACAGGATGGCCCCGATATGGTGATGTAAATTATGTTAACAATGTGCTTCGCTATTACTATTCTGAAGACGGAAGCGCTGCAGTTATCAGCGACGGTGCCCAGCGTTTTGATGTGGAGGAAGTCCATGCACTCATGAAAGAGTTCCTTGGCTTGCCTTATGTATGGGGCGGCAGAACACCAGCAGCTGGGGGATTTGACTGTTCGGGACTGCTGGAATATGCATTCGCACAAGTGGGAATTGATTTATATGGAACAGCACAATCACAATATAACAAAACAGTACCTGTTCCTGAAAATCAAATTAAGCCTGGCGATTTAGTCTTTTTCTCCACCTACAAGCCTGGAGCATCGCATGTTGGTATGTATGTCGGCGATGGGAAATTCATAAATGCCAATGGCAGCAGCGGCACTTCATATTCTTCAGTTGAAGAATGGAAAAAGTTATATCCCTTCTTAGGCTTCAGGCGGATTCAGTAAAGAGGTGAAGGTTTGTGGAACCAAATCAAAAGAAAAACTACATCTTACTCATGATTGGGTTTATCGTTGCGGTTATCGTCATTCTATATGTCTTCAGTTTACGTACGCAGCTGCAGGAAGTCAGGGCAAACCAAAGCAACTATGAAGAGAAAATCGATTCTTTATCATCCATTCAGAACACGGACGCATTAAAGGCAAACCAGGAGTTTCTAAAAAAATTCTTCAACTATCAAACGACTGCAGAACGATATCAAAACATTAAGTCTTTCATGACTGATCACGGATATAAATCCACACATCCCTCAGGCACCGAGCTGCCAGATTCAGAACAATCGGTGAAATCCTCTATAACTGGGTTAAAGCCATTTGAATATCAGTCGTCGAAGACAGAGGCTGAATTCTTTAATGAATTTAAGCTAAGCACAGAATATAATGATATTGCTAATACGGAAACGGTCATTGTCAAAACCTCTTTGATCTATGTTATAGATCAAGGATGGAAGGTTGATGATGTTGAGTTTATTGGACAGTTTACGGGCAGAGATTAATAAACTTTAATAAACGATTATATATTATTTTATGGAAAACATAGGAACTTATTGAGTTAATATTGGGAGTTTAGGGTATCTTGCCCTGAACCGTATCATAAATAACGGTAAACCTTAAGTGAGTGGACAAAATGAGTTTGTCCACTCGAGTAATTAACCAACATTATGTACACCTTGTAATACATTTAAAGTGCGTTTTACATACGTAAGTAATTCTGTATGATCTAGTTGTTCGGAATCGGCATACGGATTTTTGTCGTGGTGGAATTTTTTACTGTAATCATTAATATCCTCAAGTTCCGTAAGTTGATTTTTCATTCTCTTTAAGGGCTCAGTCTCTTCCTGCCTAACTTTATCAATAAAATTACCTAGCCACTCATTACTTTTAAAGTCAGCTGGAAAACGAATCCGTAAGTTTCCCTCAAGTAGCGGGCGAATACATCTTGCAACTGATCTAGGATCGACTTCAGTTTTTCCTTCCAGAAAATCAGCTAAAGTAAAATAACTTTGGTAATAATCGGATTTAGTTTCAGATTCAATGTCCCAGTTTCCTATTGTACTATCTGTGGTACCATCTCTTTTGACACACAATTGAGTTAATAAAGTTTTTTTATCAGCATACTTACTCCAGAGCGCTCTCGCGAAGTAAGTGTCATGTGTTAATACTAATACTTGTCTTGCAAGATTAGAGTATCTAACCACTTGATCTGCTGTATAACCTTTCCTATGGTTATCCATACTTGAAATCGGATCATCAAAGATGAGTATTTTTCGTTCAATGTCAGGATCAGTTTCTAATTTTGCCAAGAAGAATGCAAAAGCCAAACTACTTTTGTCTCCTTCACTCAATGTATTTTTAAAAGAAGCAGTGGTTAATGGTGATTTTTCATTTCCAAGTTGGACAGGTATATTATTAATTGATAATGAGAAATTACTACTAGGTTTTCCTCCTAAGAAACTTGATTTATAATCAGAAATTTTAAAGCTAGCTCCACATCTTTCTAAATGCCAATTAATTCGTGTTTCGTATTTTTGAAATATCTCTTCAGTATATTGATTTAATTCGTTTTTGACTTGTGTTTTTAATTTACTTAACTTTTTTATTTTGCCTAATAATTCTTTATAGCTATTAATCAATTCAGATTTTTCACTTGAATAACGTAGTTGAATGTTTTTTAATCGTTCTAAAGAGACTTTTTGATTTTGTAAAGATAATTTGTCTAAAGATAATTTTCTTTCCTCAATTTTTTGATTAATAGATTCAACTTGTTCATTGTATCTAGATAGATTATCTAAAATGGCTTGGTATTGCTTATGCAATTTAACTATCTCTTTTGAGATTGTTACCTCTTCTAATGGAGAACGCTTTTTAATATCTAATACTTCTGTAATAGCAGAAGTGAATAACTCCCAAGTGTTGTTTATACTTTCAATAGTTAAGTTTAGGTTATTGTCTAAAACAATATGGTTTTGCCAGAATGATAATAAATTCAGGTTTTTGTTTAAACTTGTATTCAAGGAAGAAAGTGTATTAAACCCAAATTTTTCTTTGAAAGAAGTACTGAGAGTATTTATAAATTTAAGGGATTCTTGATATTCTGAACTAAAATATGTTTTAAATGCAGCAACGATTTCGATTCCACTAATATCCTGTTTACAGAATGGACATTGGTCACTTTCCAATTTAGTGACACCATATTCAAGCCAATTTTCTCCTTTCTCATCGAGCAATTCCTTTATATGTTGTTTTGTTAATACCTCTGCTTTATTACTTATTAAATTGAGTGAAACTCCCGACAAACTAGCTTCAAATTTATTAAGATCAAAAGATGGTAGGCTGAGTTTAGTAAGCTTCTGTTTAGTTTTTATTTCTGATTCTTGTCCAAGTGAATACAAAGATTTCTCAATCTTTTCGATTTCCTCTTCAAGGTTTTCTTTTTCTGGTAGTTTAATAAAATCTTTTACTGATAGCAGACCTTGGATACCAAGATTAATAGATTTTTCTAAATCCTTTTTATTTACATTTTCTATTTTAAGTTGAGATTCAAGGTCATCAAGCTTTTTTGCTTTCTCAACGCCAATTTTCCCAATCGTTAATAGGTATAACTGTTTCTTTTGATCATGTTCTATAATATTTTTTGAATAGATGTTATCTGTGATATAAGTAGAATCGAATATTTCAAATTCATATTTGGGTTTATTATCCCAATTACCTCCTTTAAATTTATAGCTCTTTGTATCGCATAATATATTTATTGACTGTTCTCCAGAACTGCCAAGAGTTTTTCTACCAATGATAAGTTCAGGATTTTGGTCATTTAATGAACGTAAGATATGTGATAGTGTAGTTTTTCCACGTCCATTTTCGGAATATATAATATTCATCCGATTAAAGTTGTTAGTACCTTGTGCAGATAATGCACGGAATTTCCCAGTGTTTTTTATACTAATAATTTTTTGGATCAACTCATAATCTCTCCTTTCTAAAATCTTGCTAATACTTTTATACATAATTGTAAAATTCTACATAATTTGATATAATACCTTCTTTTTCTACATAAAGTTAGATTGTTAAGTTATTAATGATTATGTTGGCTTGTTTAAATATAGGATATTTATAAAACACATTAATTAATTGACCTTACACTATTGTAAGGTTTTCTCTATTTTTCGTTTGTTAATGTGCTATAATAAAATTGTCTTTTTTTTACATAGCTAAGGAGGACTTTGTATGATTATAAGCTATGATAAATTGTGGAAACTCTTGATTGATAATAAGATGAATAAAACGGAATTGAAGGAGCAGGCTGGAATTACATACAATATATTAGCTCGCCTTGGAAAATGCCAACCTGTAAATCTAGAAAGCTTATATAAAATTTGCAAGTGCCTCGACTGCAACATTGGAGACATTATGGAATTTGAAAAAGAATAAGCAATTTTGTGGAAATAAGGTGAAGGGGTTGAGCTAATGGGAAAGAGAAATTTATCTGAAGAAGATATCAAAGCTAGATATATCACACCGTCAATCATTGATGCGGGCTGGGACATAAATAAGCAGGTTCGACTTGAATACGCCTTTACGGCTGGTAGAATCATACTTCGTGGTAATGTAACTGCCAGAGGAAAAAAGAAAAGAGCGGACTATGTCCTTTTTTACAAAAATAACTTTCCTTTAGCAGTCATAGAAGCGAAAGATAATAATCATCCAGTTGGAGCGGGTTTGCAGCAAGCAATTGACTATGCTAAAGCACTAGACATATCCTATGTTTATGCTTCTAATGGGGATGCCTTCGTCGAGCAGAACTTGATTACTGGTGAGGTAAGGGAACTAAGACTTGAAGAGTTTCCATCGCCAGAAGAATTATATCAAAAATATTTAATTGATAAAAATATAAATGAGGCTGAAGAAAAGGTTATCTTAGAGCCTTACTATTATGTGCCTAATTATAAAACTCCTAGATATTATCAAAGGGTCGCAATCAATAGAACAGTCGATGCCGTTGCAAAAGGACAAGACCGTGTGCTTTTAGTTAGTGCTACAGGTACCGGTAAAACTTTTATGACCTTCCAAATTATTTATAGGTTGTGGAAATCCGGTTTAAAGAAAAGGATCCTTTTCTTAGCAGACCGGAATGTACTAGTTGACCAGACTATTTCAGGAGACTTCAAGCCCTTTAGTGGGAAGATGACGAAGGTGAAGAATAAAGATCTTGATAGTTCCTACGAGATTTATTTAGCTCTTTATCAGCAGCTTACTGGTGACGATGGAGAAGAGACGTTTCGTCAGTTCCAACCGAACTTTTTTGATTTGGTTGTGATAGATGAGTGTCACAGAGGTAGTGCAAAAGAAGAATCAGCATGGAGAAAGGTTCTTGATTATTTTTCATCGGCTACTCACGTTGGTTGTACAGCAACACCAATAGAAACAAAAGAAGCGTCAAGCCAGACTTACTTTGGTGAGCCCATTTATGAGTATTCTTTAAAACAAGGAATTAATGATGGCTTCTTGGCGCCATATAAAGTCATCAGAATTGGATTGGATCGAGATCTTGAAGGCTATCGACCGGAAGCAGGGAAGGTTGATAAATACGGCTATGAAATTGAGGATCGAGAGTACAATGTAAAAGATTTTGAACGTTCTCTTGTGATTGATGATCGCACACGAGTCATAGCTTCTAAAATCACAGAGTTCTTAAAGAAAACGGATCGCTTTAGTAAAACGATTGTTTTCTGTGTAGACATTGAACACGCCGAACGAATGAGGCAAGCTCTTATTAATGAAAATAAAGACTTGTATGCGCAAAATGATAAATACATCATGCGTATTACGGGGGATAATGATGAAGGAAAAGCGCAACTAGAATACTTTATTGATGAAGAAAGTGATTACCCAGTTATCGCAGTAACCAGTAAGCTTATGACTACCGGTGTAGATGCAAAGATGTGTAAGTTGATAGTTTTAGAAAATAACATCAATAGTATGACCGAATTCAAGCAGATTATTGGTCGTGGAACAAGACTTCTTGAAGAATACGGAAAGACCTACTTTACCATAATGGACTTCCGTAATTCTAGCCGACTTTTCGCTGATCCTGCATTTGACGGTAAACCTGAAGTGGTAATTGAACTTGGAGGAAACGACCCGGTCGATGAGCCAGAACCACCGATAGATGGTGATGGAGAAGGCACGGGAGAAGATACTGGTAATGATGGTGTCAGAGAAGATGAAGGTGAGTATGGAAATGGAGACACACCACCTTTTAATGACGAGGGTGAAGATAAGCCCCGTAAATATTATATAGGGGATGTTACTGTTAAGGTTCTTTCAGAGAGAGTCCAATATGTCGATAAGGATGGAAGGCTAATCACAGAAAGTCTGACTGACTATACAAAGAAAAATATCTTGAAGCAATATGCAATATTAGATGATTTCTTGAAATCGTGGACAAAAGCCGAGAAAAAACAAGCAATAATTGATGAATTACAAGACAGTGGTATTTTGCTAGATGCGATCAGAGAAGAACTAGGCCAATCTGAACTAGATGATTTTGATCTTATCTGTCACTTGGCATACGATAAACCACCCCTAACAAAAAAAGAGAGAGCAGAGAATGTGAAAAAACGTCACTATCTCTACAAGTATTCTGATATTGCACAGCAGGTAATTGAAGCATTGCTTGATAAGTATGCTAATGACGGGATTAAGGAGATTGAAGATACCAAGGTACTTCAACTAAAGGAATTTGCTAAGATTGGTAGTCCAATGAAAATAGTCAAAGCCTTTGGTGGAAAAGATGCATATTTAAAGGCAGTAAAGGAATTAGAGAATGAGATTTATTACGCATAATTAAAATAACAACAGTAGACAAGGCAGGTATAAGTTATGGCGATAAATAATTTAGTTAAGAGAATTCAAGATGTTATGCGAAATGATTCGGGTGTTAATGGAGATGCTCAGAGAATTGAGCAAATCGTGTGGATTCTTTTCTTAAAGATATATGATGCAAAGGAAGAAGCATGGGAGCTTTATGATGACAACTATAAGTCCATCATTCCCAAAGGATTAAAATGGAGAGATTGGGCAGTTGATTTAAAAGACGGTGAGTCACTTACAGGAGATGCTTTACTTGATTTTGTAAACAACACGCTATTTCCTACTCTGAAAAATCTAGAAATTGATGAAGAAACACCGATGAGTCAAATTATTGTTAAATCCGCTTTTGAAGATGCCAACAACTATCAAAAAGATGGAGTACTGCTTCGTCAAGTAGTTAATATCATTGATGAAATCGATTTTACAGAATATAAAGAGCGCCATGAATTTGGAGCAATCTATGAATCGTTCCTTAAGGACTTACAAAGTGCAGGGAATGCTGGTGAGTTTTATACGCCAAGAGCTGTCACAGACTTTATGGTAGAAGTGGTGAAACCGGAATTAGGGGAAAAGATTGGAGACTTTGCATGTGGTACTGGGGGCTTTTTGACCTCTGCTTTATCTGCACTTGATAAACAAGTTGGTAACTCTCTTGAAAATAGAGAATTCTATAACAAGTCTGTATTTGGAATTGAAAAGAAAGCACTACCGCATATGCTATGTGTGACCAATATGCTGATTCATGATATAGATGATCCAAACATTCTTCATGGGAATGCATTAGAAACAGATTATAAAGAGCTTCGGAAAATGGAGCCTTTTGATGTGATTTTGATGAATCCACCATATGGAGGAAGTGAGAAAGAAAGCGTAAAAGTCAATTTTCCAATGGAGCTAAGAAGTTCTGAAACAGCAGATTTATTTATGAATGTAATCATGTATCGATTAAAGAAAAATGGCCGAGCAGCAGTTATTATTCCTGATGGATTTCTGTTTGGAACTGATAATGCCAAATTCAATATTAAGAAGAAATTATTCAATGAATTCAATGTCCACACAGTAATAAGGATGCCTCATAGCGTTTTTGCGCCTTATACATCTATTCGAACTAATATCTTGTTCTTTGATAACACCAAATCTACGGAGGAAACTTGGTTCTATCGTGTTGATATGCCAGAGGGGTATAAGAACTTCTCTAAGACTAGACCGATGAAGCTGGAACACTTCAATGAAGCTTTAGCATGGTGGGATTATAGAAAAGAAATCGAAGTTGATGGTTTCCCTAAATCGAAGAAATATACAGTCAGTGAGATTGTAGAAAAAAGCTACAACATTGACTTATGTGGCTTTCCTCACGAAGAAGAAGTTATTTTGGAACCGATGGATTTGATTCATCAGTATCAAGAAAAGCGAGCTTCTCTTAATGCTGAAATTGACCATATTTTAGAGCAGATTACTTCTATGCTTGGAGGTAATTAAAATGGATGCACAAGACTTAAAAAATAGTGTCCTTCAACTTGCTGTCTCAGGGAAGTTGGTGGAACAGCGAGAAGAAGAAGGTTCTGCTAAAGAACTGCTAGAGCAGATAAAAGTAGAGAAAGAAAAGCTGATTAAACAAGGAAAAATAAAAAAGCAAAAAAAACTGCCAGATATCAAAGAAGATGAAATTCCTTTTGACATTCCAGAAAGTTGGGTATGGGTTAGATTTGGTGAAATTGTAAATGTTGTATCAGCTAGGCGTGTCCATCAATCTGATTGGAGAAAGGAAGGTATTCCTTTTTACAGAGCTAGGGAAATTGGTAAATTAGCTGAGTTTGGAAAAGTAGATAATGAGTTATTTATAGACGAAGAATTATTTAATAAGTTTGCAGAATCTGGAGTACCAAAGGCAGGAGATTTAATGGTTACTGCTGTAGGAACTCTTGGTAAAACTTACATCGTTAAAGATAATGATATATTCTATTATAAAGATGCAAGTGTAATTTGTTTAGAAAATTTTTGCGATGTGTCCTCAGAATATATTAAATTAATTATGGAATCAAAACTCATGGAGACACAAATAAAAAATAATTCAGGAGGTACAACAGTATCGACCTTAACAATGGTAAGGATGAATATGTACTGTCTGCCACTCCCTCCACTTGAGGAACAAAAGCGTGTTGTAGCAAAGGTAGAAGAACTCATGTCTTATGTGGAGAAATACGATAAAGCATATACAGAAGTAGAGGAGCTGAACCAAAAATTTCCGGGGGATATGCAAAAATCTATTTTGCAATATGCGATCGAAGGTAAGTTGGTTGAACAGAGAGAAGAAGAGGGTGCTGCTGAAGAACTGTATCAGTTGATTCAAGAAGAAAAAGAAAAGCTGGTTAAAGAAGGCAAGATAAGGAAAGAAAAGTCGCTTCCAGAAATTAGAGAAGATGATATCTCATTTGAGATTCCAGAGAGTTGGAAATGGGTTTCGATAGGGCAAGTATGTTCCAATATTATGTATGGCACTTCAAAAAAATCTTCTAAAGAAGGAAAGATAGCTGTACTTAGAATGGGAAATCTTCAAGGTGGTAAAATTGATTATAGTGACTTGGTTTATAGTCTCGATGATGGCGATATTGAAAAATATAAATTGGAGAAAAATGATTTACTATTTAATCGTACTAATAGTCGTGATCTTGTTGGGAAAACAGCGATTTATAAGGAAGAACTTCCAGCAATATATGCAGGATATTTAGTTAGACTTACTCCTGTGATAGTGATTAGTGATTATATTAATTTTGTTATGCAATCAGATTACTACTGGAGATATTGTCAAACTGTAAAATCAGATGCGATTGGACAATCGAATATAAATGCCGAGAAGCTTAAAAGATTTGTTTTTCCACTTCCTCCACTGGAGGAACAAAAGCGTATTGTTGCAAAAATTGAAGAACTATTACCATATAACAAACAATTAATAAACATTATATAGAATACTCAATATCCTGGGGGTGGTCATATCTCTACACCTTTCAATATGAAGACCACGTCAGGACCACACGCGAAAAAGCGCATAATTCTGGGGTACCCCAAAATCGCCAAAAAAAGCCACATAGCCTTGTAAACCTTGATATTAAAGAGTTTACGGGTCATGTGGCTTTTTTTTCGTGTAATAATATGGTTTTTCTGACCATTTTAACACTGATTTAGGATATAGTGGAGTTTAAAACTAAGTATGAAATTCAAAATTATTAATACGGAAAAAAGTTAATTATCTTAAATGATTAGTTATAAGAGGATTTAAGACACCCGAATGGCATGATTTATTATAAATGCTGTTAAAGAAATCCTAATGAATCCAATATACATTGGCAAAATCAGATTTAATCGCAGAGAAAACTGGAGTGAGAAAAGAAGAAAGGGGGTGAATAAAAATCCTATTATTGTTGACGGTGAGCATAAGCCTATAATACCTATTGAATTATGGGAAAGGGTCCAAAAACTGTATAGTGAAAGGTCCAATAAACCTAATAGAATATATAGCGGTTCTTATCCTTTAACCGGCCTTATAAAGTGCCCTATGTGTGGAGGGTCTATGGTTGCTGGTAGGGTAAAGAAAAAGCATAAAGATGGAAGCTATGTTATCCACAGATATTATCAGTGTGGAGCATGGAGGAACAAAGGAATAGCAGCTTGTAGGTCAAATAGTGTAAAAGCAGACGCAGTGGAACAATTCGTGTTTGATAAGATCCACCTCAGCTTATTTAACGAAAATATATTAAAAGACCTTGTAAATAATATTAACGAGAAAAGAAATAGCACGATTAAGCCTTTAGAGGATCAGATGCAACAGATTGAAAAGGAGATCTGTGCATATGATATGAAAAAGAGTAAGTGGTTTGAACTATACGAAGACAGCATGATTTCAAAGCCGACCGATCCATAGCTTCGCATGACTCGGCAAGCTCCATCTCGTTAAGCTGCAGAGCAGCTGGAACGGATGGAGCTTTTCCTTTGGCAGCTTCCGGCATCGAGCCGGCGGCTGCCAGCCGGTGCTGATCCCTTCGAGATCCCCCGCCCCGGAGGCACCTGGACTAAGTGCTTCATGGCCATCGGGCATCGAACCCTTGGCCAAGAGGCCGGTCTCAAGCCTTACGGCCTAAAACGACCGCCCGCTCGGACGGAAAGACTCCTTCTTTGTTCTTCCTATTATAATGAGTGGGCTTATGACCGAATGAAGGGCTGGCGCCAGGCAAACAAAATCGGCCAAGCCAAGTTAGGCTAAGGGGCAGATAAAAAAGCCCAATACGCTTTTTAACTTCCCCTAAGTCATTGGGCTTCACTCGATTTTGAACGACAGCAGGCAAAGATCAGGCCTGCTGTCTATGCCTGGCTGGCGAGTTCGCTTCTTCGTAAGCGAACCCTTCACACGGTTTGCGCCCATCATTGCTTCCTTATCAAACAAAGAAAGGAAGTGCTAAAAATAGAAAAAGTATATGAAATCCAACGTATTAAGCAAATCATTCAAGAGGTAGAAGGCGGCGAACAATATATCGTACGCAGCCCGGAAGATGGTGCGAAAGCCGCAGCGAAGTTTATTGGGGATGAGGATCGGGAAGTATTCTTTGTCATGTGCCTGAACACAAAAAATCGCATTATAGCTGTTCATCGCTGTCATGTTGGCAGCCTGAATGCCAGTATCGTGTCACCGAGAGAAGTATTCAAATCTGCCATTCTGAATAACAGTTCTTCCATTATTGTTAGTCACCAGCATCCTTCAGGAGACGTTCAACCATCGAGAGAAGATATAGAGGTTACGAAGCGGCTGGCAGAGTCCGGCAGCATCTTAGGAATCGAGGTACTGGATCATCTTATCGTGAACGATAAAGATGACTATTACAGCATGAAAGAAAAAGGATACATGTAAGGAGGGAGGAAGGGGGCAACCTCTTCTTCTTTTTTTATCATGAAGTTTCGGCTAGCGGGGGCATTGAACCCCAGCAAGCCGAGCTTCATCAGTGTTTCACCCTGATGAAGCAAGAAAAAACTAAAGAGTTACCTATACTCTTTTATTTCTGCAAGTTAGAGGTAAAACACTTGTGGACGATACGAGAAAACCCGTGAGTAATGTAGATTTACGTAAAAATGGTCGAAAAAGACGATTTTAAATTAAACTTTCTTATAAAGGGACTTTTAATTGCGGTATATCTTTGTACTGTGTATTAATATTGGTAGAAATTTGCAACATTTTAACCTCTTTTGTCGAATCCGTTTATCCCCTTTGCTTTTTGTCGAAAAGATAAAAGTAAATTCTATACTACTGCAATTCGACAAAGGAGAAATTAAGTTAATGAACATAACGGCTACTTCGGGTAACATTTTAGATGAAATTTTAAAGCTTAGAAAAAAAATGATTACCTCAGGAATTCAAAATGGATTAACTCACCCTGAAACAATTAAATACAGCAGAGAATTGGATGAGTTAATTTATAAATTTCTAAGTGAGAAATAATAATTTTAAATTTTTATATTTTCACCTTCCTATAAATTCCAAATGGTAGAATTGAAGGTACCTTTCTTCTTTCAGGAGGTAGAGAGATTCTGATTTAAATATAAACTAATTATAGCAATAGTCTTTGGTAAGTACTTGCGGAGAAAAGGAGTATAGAAGTAGATAGCCTGATATTTATCTATTTTAGTATTTTTTTACATTAACTTAACATTAGCTATACATTCATTCAGTATTATTCGACATAAATAGCGAGACAAGGGAGAGAAACTATGAAGAAGAATTTATTTTTAAATAGGCTAGCCATTTCGACACTTGCTTCCTTAATAGTTGTTGCAAGTCCACTAGTGCCAGAAAGCGAAGCTGCAAAAAAGAAGGAGGTTCAAGAGCATTCAGAATCAAAATTACGTGTACCAGAAACAGGATTCCGTGTATTACCCTATTTGCAATCTCCAACGAGTACTTCTATGACAGTTAACTGGGTATCTGAGTTAAATGAACCTGGTAGAGTCATTGTAACTGGTCCTGGAATGATGGCAAAAAAAGTGGCTTCTACTCCACAATACATGGGGTTAATGGAGTATACAGAAAAGGAATTAGAACAAGAATTAACTTATAACAGTGGCAATGGCGTAATAGAAACGATTCCACAGGGATCATGGCTAGAATCAAATTCTAACTATAAACATTCAGTAACAATTGATGGGTTAGAACCAAATTCAACATATACTATTATCATAAAACAAGGAAAAGAAACCCATACTTCTAAATTTGAAACTTTTCCTGAACGTGAAAATTGGGATGAATTGTCATTAATTGCCTTTTCCGATACAGAAACAGAACCATATGGGGCATTAGAGCATCGTGAGTGGGAATTGCATACTGTAAATTCCTATGCTCCAGGTTCAGAGGAACGTCCTGGTGAAGGATCTGATTTTGATAAGAAATATGGAAATAAAGCACGCAATAATACATTTTTAGTGCGTTATCCACTAGATCAACAAACGGCTTTAAATGAAAACCTAGCTCATATTGAAGCTGCTGACCCGGATGCATTAATTATTGCTGGTGATTTAGCACAAGGTGCAGGATACCAACCTGCTTGGGATGAGTTTTGGAGGCACTTTGCAGGTGAGTTTACAAATATATCCTCAAATACGCCGTTATTACCAGCACTAGGAAACTGGGAAACTTATGCATCCATTAATGGTGGATATGGTAGTGATAATGATCGTACACCAGCAGTAATTTCTCGCAATAAGTACCATGAATACTTCGACACTCCTGGTGATGCGGAAAATCCTCAGTATAAAGATTCATATTACCGAACAGATATTGGTCCGGTTACATTATTAACCTTGGATTCAACAAATGGAATCCCTGATGAATCAACCAAAACAAATACTTTTACAGGTACAGTATATAGTAAAAATGACTCTGTATTAAACGAAGCAGTCTGGGCAGGACAAGGTGTAGAAGGTGATCCGTACATTACTACAGATACCCAAGGTGAATTTACATTTAAAGCTTATAATAGTGCATATACAAAGCTTTTCAAGGGTATAACATCCATGGGTTCAGACTTACCAAACTTTAATCCAGGTACTGAGCAATACAAGTGGGTAGAAGAACAATTAAAAGATGCCCGTGAAAAAGGACAAATCATTCTCGTACAATTTCACCATTCTGCTTATTCAAGCGGTGTTCATGGTGCGCCGCCAAATCATGAAAAAGCAGACAACCAATCTGGTGTGGCAATGCGTGTATATTCGCCATTATTTGAAAAGTATGGTGTAGCTACCGTTATTTCTGGACATGATGAAATGTTTGAACGCAGCTGGGTGGATTTAGATGGAGATGGCACTGGTTTTCATTCTTACGACGTGGGTGTAGCCTCTGATGGTTTACGTGGAGAAAAGATGATTAAAGATGAAAACGGAAATTTTGTGCCACAAGACTATAATACCTACACTCAATGGAGTGCAACTCAAGATGAGCCGGAATTATGGAAAACGAATGAAAATGGAGTAAAACACTTAATTGATGGTGGATTACATTACGGACATTTACAAATGGACTTCAAAAAAACTTCATATGGCGCAGAACTAACATTAACACCAGTCTACATCTTCCCAATCCTAGATGATAACTATGATTTAGTCCGGACAGAACGTCGTGTATATGATGATGTTCAAAAGATTTATTTTGATGAGATGGGAAGTATTATTCAAGACTTTGAGCCAGAAGGTTGAACCGAGATAGTTTTAGATAAGAAATAATATAGTAATAGAATTAACTATACTTCCAAGTTCTAAAGGATTACCACATACGGACGGTAAAAAACAGCATGGGAATAAACCTAATGCTGTTTTTTAGTTGGAGAAAAAGGAACCGTCAAGGAAAGCGATTGTCAGCTTCCTTCCCATTGATTGGCTTGTTAAGAAGATGAAGGAAGGGTGAGGTTTGATTGTTTGATTGATTGATTGAGTCCTAAGCTAGCATGCTTATTGTCAATAATCAGTGTAAATCCATGGTATAGGTGTATTTGACAAGCAAAAAATGCATGAAACGGCAGCTAACTAAACGGGCAAATAGTTTTTTCGTTTTTCAGTTAAAATAAACATGATACTAAAAAGTCCTTGCAAAATAACCTTCTGTTTTCATGACTTTGGATGGTTTTCTGTTATTTAGTTGGATTTTATAATGATAAGATAAAAGGCTTATTCTTCCCATTTTGTTTTATGCTTCAATACGGTGGGGAAATACACTATGATTGGGGGTGGGAAAATGGAGTTAATGTTCCGGAGTAGGGAATTTCCTAAATCGGGTATGATCATTCTCCCGACACGTTGGAGAGAAGCTTTTGGATTTTCTTGTGGTGAGCATGTAGATGTAATTAGCTCAAATGGAAGGATCATTATCAAAAGGCCAGATTACCGTACTTACGAACATAAGCGGTATGTTTCCCCAAAGGGTGGAGTTACAATACCTACAGAAATTAGAAAACAGTTGGGTGTAAGTCAGGAGAACGATTATTGTTTATATGTAGATCCTGAAGAGGAACAATTTGTAGTCGTAACACATGATAAAAGAGAACATTAGGAGTACAGTTTCCTAAAGGGTCTAGAAGGGCTTTTTTTATAACTCAAAAAGTCAAAGTGAGATTGGCTTGATCTTCCTCAAGATGTTTTTGAAAACCCGACCAGTTAACCGGCCTCGGCAATTTCGTTTACAAGGTTTTTACCAGATCACCTAGAAATATCTAAGCAAAAACATAAGTGTTTGGTAGTGTCGAATATTATGAATTATGTTGCTGTTGATGTGCAACTTCCTTAAAGAAGGAATACAAAACCTGGGGAGTAAATTATCTCACCAGGTTTTTTCAGTTCACGACTAAGTTAGCTATTGTTCAAAAAGGAAAAAAATTATTTTTTCATAATTTTATTTATTTATAAAGTATCGAACATAAAGAGTGTGTAACCTATCATGCTCACATTAGAAATAAAGGCTGGCACATACATTCCCGAAGGGTAATTCAATAAAGAGAATTAAAAAAAGATACAATATCCCTTATCCAAATGCAGGTTATTCAGGCGGTTATGAAGGAAGTGGAAAAAATCTAAATTATGTTACAATTGTTGTTCGGGAAGGGACAAGCAATATAATTACAGGTTATCCTTCACAGGGTAGATAAAGGAGAATGAATTTTTATGTATCAAGAAAATATTTTTAAAGTAAAATGGTGTCCTATTTGTGATCAAGGTTGGGTTGAGATTGTAAAAGATAGCAAAACTGGGTTACTATATCTTTTATGTAGTGAATGTGAAAATGAATGGGAACACCCCAAAAATATTGCTGTTGATACAGCCCGAACAGAAATTAATTATGAAAATCCAGTGGCATCTCCTACTGTAGAAGATGTAAAGAGAATAGAATGGGATAATTATATACTTTAAATAAAGTAAACATTTTTATATCAAACCCCTGTTACATCCTCAATTAACAGGGGTTTGGTATTCTCTACTTAAAAGATTTAGAGCTGGTTATATGGTGCAGGTTGTTTCTATGATTCTGAGGAAATATCTCTTTCAAACGGGAACGCAGGCGAAAATCCATACAGTTATACAGTTTAATGAAATCAACAATATTAATTGCTAGCGCGATACTATAATCCTGATGATGCTGTATTTTTATCTCTAGACCCTTTAAGAGGAAATTTGGAGGAGCCAATTACTCAAAACGGCTATATTTACGCCAATAATAATCCAGTTATGATGGTAGATCCGGATGGAAATCAGGCAAGAGCACGAAGAGAACAGACTGCAGGGGGATTAGTGGGAATCCTTCTTTTGGCAGTGGAACTGGAAAGCGTGCCTTCAATGTGAAAAAACAAGAAAGCCCTATTTGGAAAGGGTTTAAAAATGTGAAAGGAAGATCGTTAAAGACGAATGGAAGTAGTAGAAGTCAACGTTTTTATTCGTGGGATCATACACATAATGATATTGTAGTATTTGATAGTAAAGGAAGGTACTTACGCTCAATGGATCCTATAACAGGTAAGATGTATAAGGGTCCTGTAAAAGGAAGGAGTATAAAATTTGACTAATATTTTGTCTGGGTTAATAGATGGTACACTGACTGAAGATGAAGCATACGATTTAATGGAAGATATTATTGATAAATTTCATTCTGGTGAAATAGAAGGAGAAGTCAAAGATTTACTGGGTTTAAATAACTTTGAATGGACAGCTATATGTCATGCTTTAGATTTAAAGACACTCGCAGGTTGGCGAAGGCAAGGTTGGCCAAATAAATGTAATATTTGCGGCTCTAAAATAGAATACAAAGAATATAATTGGACAATAAAAGAAAATAAATCAAAATGTTTGAAATGCTAATTTAGAGATTCACTTTCACTTAATGACAAAATAAAGTTAATAGCTGGATGCCCGTACAAATCAGATTGACCTGACCTCTACTTCTTTTTTAAAACTTCGGAGAGAATTACTAGTCAACACATGTCTGGTTGCCTCAGAGGGTGAGCTAGCGGTGAATAACAAAGGAAGTAGCAAGATACTTTGGGATTACTCCACAATCGGGCGCTTTTCTGTAATAAGAATAGCGCTCTTTCTTTATGATTTAGCCATATTTTTGAATAACTTAGTTCGCGTTATATGCAAAAATTAGCAATAAATTGTCAAGTAATGTACTAAAGTAACGGGGCGGGCGTGCTGCCGAGCCTAGGTCGTATTATACAGCGGGTAGGATTCTCGCCGAGTAAGAACTAGCCATTCGCTCGTAGCGAGTCTTGGAGGGCTAAAGGTGACTTTGGCCTTTAAGCGTAGACAGTTAGAAAGCGGGCCGAAAGCCATGAGGTAGAAGGGATGATCTCCATAAATGTTAGTAAATTGAGAAGGCTAATGCCTTACCTGCGTACAGAATGCTAGATTTTACCCTTCGTCAAAGGCAAGAAGGGTAAAATCTTTCTGGAGTCAGAGACCTTGGGACGTTAGGTAGTTTTTATTTTTTAAAATTAGAACCCGGCCAAAAGGACACTATAAAAAATACCGCACCTGGGTACGGCATTCACTGATTATTGAGGTCATTAACAATTGAAGGTTCAATTTCAACTTCTTCATGAAAAGCTTCAGGGGAGGTAGATTCACTGCAATTCCAACAATAGCTTCTAATGCTTTCCCATTTGGTCAGCGGTTCACCACAATAAACGCATTCATTTGGATTCGATGGATACATAAACCGTTCCTCCTTCCGCATTCTTCACAAGGCAAGAGAAATGGAGAATGTTTACTGCAGTTAAGATAGAGGGATTGTCCTTGTTTATTTGTAGTTTCCCCGGGTCATTAAACTCTAAACTTCATTTTTAAAATAATTATTCATCTAATTGTTTGATGACAAGGGTAGATTTTTAGATGACTAACAGTGGTTGACTAAAAAGACGTACCGAAAAGGTAATAGTAAGAGGTTTTTAACAAGCATATGTCTATTTATAATTTGGATATCTTACCTTTTATGACCAGTATAGATATTGAGCTTAAAAAATATAAAAATATAAAAATATAAAATAAATACATAATCGTTAATGAGTGCAAAATATAGATATAACTTATGATTAATATATATGTATATATTATATTAAAAGAGTCATTCCCTGGTAGAAACTTTTACCCAGACGGTATGGATGTCTAGTTTTCAAGAGTTCGGTTTTTAGGAGAATCGAACCCTTAAAAGTCGCCCGAACCCTTGCTTTGTATGAATCGGTAAGCTCCATCTCGTTAAGCTGCAGAGCATCTGGAACGGGTGGAGCTTTTCTCTTGGCAGCTGCTAGCCGGTGCTGTTCCCTTCGGGATCTGTTCACCCCGGGTCATCCCGCCCGGACGGAAAAGGCAAGAGCAAGGGCTGAACTTTTTCAAATTGGATGGAGATATAATACCCTTACCCTGCTCCTTTAGTATGAACAAAGTAAATACAAATATACATTTGACACAATATGTTCAATTAAACACAAAAAAGAACACATTAGGTGTTCTTTTACCGTCAGTGGGTCTTTTTAGGAGGCTTGCTGTGTTCGTATTTAACTAACTCAGCAGCAGGAGATTCGTTAGGTAGATTTTTCATTGTCTGACGGTAAGGTGCTACAGCAAAATAAAGAGTGTCTAACCCTAAAATTTTACCATTATTGTAACTAGGCAATAATTTGATTTTCAAAAGATAAGTATATTTTTTTTCGAAACCTTTGTATTGAACGCCTTTTTCAAATGGTTTTATGGAAACCATATCATAGTGAGGAGGATTAGGCGTTCTATACCCAGAAATTTTGTCATCTTTGTAGTAATCTTTCATTGCGTGCATAATTTCGGAATGGTATAGATCGAGCATAAAATAACCAAAAGCTTGATTTTTCTCTTTGCTTGAATACGTGAATTCAGGCATTGCATCAGCGGAGCTATTTAAAGCATTTGTACTAAGGTGAGATACTGCTAAGAAACCGATTACACAGATAAGAAATACAACAATCCACTTTCTTTTCAATGTATCACCTGCTTTTTGTTTTATATAGCATATGGAAGGTTCGTGCATATAATACTATGCATTTTTAAAGGAATTACGTTACCTATACTAGATAAACCCTTAATATTATAAATGATCTCATTGGATAATAGCTAAGTCTATCTAAGGAATCTTCCTAAATAGAATCAATCCTGGATCCTGTTTGCTTATTAAATAAATTGAGGTGAATAAGCAGTTGGAAGAATTATCATATCTTTATCATTATACGAGTATTGAAACTCTCGCTTTAATCTTGAAAAATAAAACGATTCGTTTCAGTAGTCTATCAAGAGTGGACGATATTGAGGAACGGAGAACGGAGGATTATGGAGATCTTGGAAGGTTCTGTTTTGTCAGTTGTTGGACAAATGAAACAGAGGAATCAATTCCATTGTGGAATCTATATACACCAAATATGACTGGCGTAAGGATTAGAGTACCAACCGGTCCATTTAAAACTGTAAAAATTGATCCAGATAGAAGTATATTAAAGAAAGTTATATAACACATCCATCACTAACCAATGAAAAACTTTCGGTTCACGGTTGTTCGCTAAATCTACCTTATTTGGCGGGTCTTTATCAAGTACAATACACCGGATAAGTTAAACCGAAAAGTATTAACGGTGATAAAACCAGAAGCCAAACTAGAAAATGGCGTAAAAAAAACAAGTTGGGGAAAAAGCATAAACCTTGAAGGCATTGGTATATATAATAATATACAATGGGAGTTTCAAAAAGAGTACCGATATAGGTTTTTTATAGTACCTTGGACAATGAACGACTTAGAATCAGCAAAATCATACGAAGATCAGGTCAGATTGATTGATCGTTTAGAAACAGAAAAGCTAAAGAAGGATTTTTTTGATCTTGATTTTGATGAACAGGCCTTGAATGATATGGAAATCTTAATTGGTCCAAGGGCTAACGATGCCCAAAAACAAATCGTTAAAAGCCTGGTTAATGATTTGAATCCAACTGCAGTAATCAAAGAAAGTAACCTGAAAATACGTTAAGATAAAATTTTATGGAAGAGGTAGAGAAGTGAACCCTCATCCTATTTTTTGCTTCTTGACTTATTATGATGAACGGTATTATAAGTTAATAAAAAGAGCTCTCTAATTCTTAAGAATTCGGCTTTGGGGGGCATCGAACCCCCAAAAAGCCGACCGATCCCTAGCCTCACATGACTCGGCAAGCTCCATCTCGTTAAGCTGCAGGCAGCTGGAACGGATGGAGCTTTTCCTTTGGCTGCTTCCGGCATCGAGCCGGCAGCTGCCAGCCGTTGCTAACCCCTTCGGGCTTTTCTCGCCCCGGGGGCGCCCGGACCAAGTGTTTCATGGCCGGCGGGCATCGAACCCTTGGCCAAGAGACGGTCTCAAGCCTAACGGCCTGAACGACCGCCTCGCCCGGACGGAAAGACTCTTTCTTTGTTCTCCCCATTATAATGAGTGGGCTTATGACCGAGTGAAGGGCTAGCGCCAGGCAAACAAAATCGGCCAAGCCAAGTTAGGCTAAGGGGCAGATAAAAAAGCCCAATACGCTTTTTAACTTCCCCTAAGTCATTGGGCTTCACTCGATTTTGAACGGCAGCAGGCAAAGGTCCGGCCTGCTGTCTATGCCTGGCTGGCGAGTTCGCTTCTGCGTAAGCGAACCCTTCACACGGTTTGCGCCCATCATTGCTTCCTTGTCAAACAAAGAAAGGAAGTGTTAAATATGGAAAAAGTATACGAAATCCAGCGGATTAAGCAAATCATTCAAGAGGTGGAAGGCGGCGAACAGTACATCGTACGCAGCCCGGAAGATGGAGCGAAAGCTGCAGCGAAGTTTATTGGGGATGAAGATCGTGAGGTATTCTTCGTCATGTGCCTCAACACGAAAAATCGCATTGTAGCTGTTCATCGCTGTCATGTTGGGAGCCTGAGCGCCAGTATCGTGTCACCGAGAGAAGTATTCAAGTCTGCCATCCTGAATAACTGTGCATCCATTATTGTCAGCCACCAGCATCCATCAGGAGACGTTCACCCATCCAGAGAAGATATAGCGGTTACGAAGCGGCTGGCAGAGTGCGGCAGCATCTTAGGAATCGAGGTACTGGATCATGTTATCGTTAACGACAAAGAGGACTATTACAGCATGAAAGAAAAAGGAAACATTTAAGGCCAGAAAGAAGGGGGCAACCTCTTCTTCTTTTTTTTATCATGAAGATTCGGCTAGCTAAGGCATTGAACCCCAGCTAGCCAAGCTTCATCAGTGTTCTACCCTGATAAAGCAAAAAAAAAATAAAGAGTTACCTATACTCTTTTATTTCAGCAAAGTTAGAGGTAAGGCTCTTGTGAACGAAACGAGAAAATACGTGCGCAATGTAAATATATGCGAGTTAAACGCTTTCTTAGAAAGGATTTTTAATTGCCGTATATCTTTGAACTGTTAAATTTAAGTACATGTTAGCTAAGAAATTGAAAAGATGTGCATATTAAGTTGAAGAATTCGGTTTGTGTGAGGGTGAACATCTTGCAAACATCATTTGTTATATTTTTTATCATTATCAGTTTAATTTATGGCGAGTGGGAGCGGTGGAATGAATATTAACCCACATTATTATTTTGGATAATAGGAGACCTTCTTTATGCTTCCTTGCTTCAGAATATTAGGGTTTGGGAATTTCGCCCAATTTGGATTGACCACTATATTCTTCCTACCCATCCGATCATTGCTACCGCAACAGCATTTTTAATTTACCCTTCTGTCATTGTTGTTTTCTTAGGAAGATTTCCTAAATCAAAATTAAATAAACTAGGTTGGATTATTGTGGGCCCTCATTTTCCAAGCCATCGAATTAATTGCTTATTTAAACAATAGTATTATCCATAATCATGGATGGAATCTTTCCTGGTCATTTATTTTTAACTTGGTGACATTTTCTTTACTGGCTATTCATAAATGGAAGCCGTGGGTTACTTGGGTATTTGCTGCATTAAATGTCACTATACTGTTTATTATATTTGATCCACCAATGCCAAAATAAAACTCTTAGTTGTTGTGCATAATGTGTCTGTTTGACCTTCGAATTGTTCCTTAGCTTAATTGCGGGTTTCGCATTAATAACTTCTCGATTTCACCTCTGCTGTTTTAAATCACGCACGAGTATGTGAAGTTTGTTCTTTTTCAAGGTGAAGAATGTCAAATTTCTCTACTCTCCCATACTCATCGGAGTATAGGACTTTTTTATATTCCCATTTCCCACTCCCTTAAAGTCTCTCGGGTTTTTTATTAATTATCGAATTGTGAATTAGTATATATTTATTAAGTTAAAGGTACACCTTGTGTCATAAATGAATGTTTTTGTAAATATTGGAAATTGTAACTAACAGAGTAAGGGCGGCGTCAGTTCCTTCCTTCAGGCCTTAAAAGTTTTTAGCCCTTGCTCGCACTCTTATTTGTTTGAGGGCATATACTGCAAGGCATGAACCGCTCACAATTACCGCAGACATGCGGTTTTTTTATGGATAAAACCTGCTTAGAAAGTCCCTTAGCTGTTTATTTATTATGTAAAAGCTCATTTTCATAAACAATAGGGACAAGATCTATTCCCAGCTTAAGAGCTGAAATATAGCGTGTGTAGCCGTCGGTAAGGATCATTGTATTCCTGTTAATCGTAATGGGTTCATCTAAGACACCTGTGCGTTTAACATAATTGATAACTTTCTGTATTTTATCAACACTTGGAGTTGTATTTAAAAACTCTTCTGAAACAATAATCTTATCTAGTAGAATAAATTCTTCTGTTC
Organism: Bacillus sp. ISL-47; assembly: GCF_018613175.1. Lineage (NCBI taxonomy): Bacteria > Bacillati > Bacillota > Bacilli > Caryophanales > Bacillaceae > Bacillus > Bacillus sp. ISL-47. The sequence continues at coordinate 43,271 of NZ_JAGGQS010000023.1, forward strand.
CATCTGATTTCATATTTTTTCACCCCTTATTAGTTTCATTATATGTTCTATTAAGCTGTTATAAGAAGTCGAAATTTTAAAAATAGAAAGCTTTGTTAGAGAGTTTAATAATAACTAATAAAAATGATAGAAACACACCTAAACCGTTTATTATTTAGGGAAAATAAACAAATGAAAAAGATAATATATATTTGACATATTTATTATAATTTAAATCGTTAGTAAAATTAAAGAACACATATATATCATAATGCATATTAACATATATATTAATGTTATGCTTTGGTGTGGGGCTATTAGGGTATAAGACAAGAATGTTGATGTTCAAAGGAAAAGATAGGGTTTTTTCACAGGGCTTTTATAAAAAAACAAATAAGAAAGAGAGAGTTTCATTTACTAAAGTGCCCAGCTGATAAGTGTATAATCTCTTTAGGTGATAGGGAAGTATAAAAGCTGCCATTCTTCTGGTTCGGAAATATCAATAAGCGAAAAACATGGTCAAAAAAAATAAAGGGTTGCTTTGGATTTTAACTAAAGTTTGATCAAAAGTCCTGTAGATATTCAGGATTTTTTATTCCGAAATGGTGCCAGATTGTGGAAAAGTTCATTGAAGAAAATAAAACTCTATAATTCATTAATTAAATCAATCTTCTTCTATTTACCAGTGTACATAAAGCTGGGTTATAATAATGCTAAAGTCTTAGTAATAGGGGAAATAAATGAGTCCAAATATTACTATTGATACACTAAAAGAACTAGCAATATCAAGGGGCGGAAAGTGCCTATCTACTGAATACATAAATAGCCAGACACCTGTTGAGTGGGAGTGTGGAAACGGACATAAATGGTTTGCTATACCGGCCAAAGTAAAGTATGGAACATGGTGTAAAGTTTGTGCAGGAAGTAAAAAGAAAACCATAAAAGAAATGAACCAACTTGCCGAAAAATATAACGCTATTTGTCTTTCAGAAACCTATTTGAATAATCATTCACCTTTGAAATGGAAATGTGATAAAGGACATGAATTTAACGCTTCTTACTCAGGAATAATGAGTGCGATTAAAAACAATGGATTCTGTACTGTATGTTCCGTAAAAAAGAGGGGAGAAAACAAAAGGAATACAATCGAGGAAATGCAAGAGTTGGCAAAATCAAGGGGTGGGATATGTCTTTCAGCCGTATATACAGATGCTCATACAGCCCTAATCTGGCAATGTGCAAATGGACATATATTTGAGAGCAAACCTAACTCCGTTAAGAACGGACATTGGTGTCGCTCTTGCCGTTTTAATTTAACAGAAAATAAATGCCGCTATATAATCGAAAATCTAACTGGTCTTTTTTTCAAGCCGAACAAGCGGGAATTAGATGGACTTGAATTAGATGGATATAACAGTAATATTAACACGGCGTTTGAGTATAATGGTATCCAACATTATGAGTTTGTAGAGTTTTTTCACCGTTCCCAGGAAGAATTTATGCGTCGTAAGGAGACTGATGTTCATAAACAAAACCTTTGTAATGAAAAGGGAATCAACCTTATCATCATACCATATACCATTACCACTGATAGCGAACTGATACATTTTATACATGCAAAATTAATTAGCTATAAAGTAAAAGTTATTACACAACCTGAAAATATTAATATGGATCCACACTACAGAAGTTCTGCTAAACTTGATGCGTTAAGAGAACTTGCTATCAACAAGGACGGTAAACTGTTGTCTAACCATTATCATAATAATAAAACAAAACTTACTTGGCTGTGCCAGCATGGTCACGAGTGGGATGCAAGACCAAACGATATAAAGAGCGGTCAATGGTGTTCCGTTTGTAACGGTAGCCATCCATTATCATTAGAAGAAATGTATCAAATAGCTAAAGAACATGGCGGTAAGTGTTTATCAACAACTTATATAAACAGTAAAGAGCATTTGGAATGGGAATGTAGTAAAGGGCATAGATGGTTTGCGTCTCCAAGTGGAATAAAAGGTGGTAACTGGTGTGAAAAGTGCCGAAAAAAACAAGCAGCTGCAAAAAGGAAACTAACAATTGAGGAAATGTACAAAATCGCCCTTTCAAGGGGAGGGCAATGTCTTTCAAATGAATACATAGATAGCCAAACCCATTTATTATGGCAATGTAGCGAAGGACATAAATGGAAAGCAAAACCTAACAACATTAAACTAGGAACTTGGTGTCCTCGTTGTAAAAACAAAAAGAACAACTCGTAAGAGCAAGCGTATCTAAATACATTACAAAAGATGAATTATTTATTTTTTTTCAATTATTAAAGATTACGGTTATTTTGGATTATTAATTAATGGAGATACAGAAGTCTTTACTGCCTTAAAAGCTATTTGCAGTTCAATAATTTTCACGGGGCGCATTTATAGAGTTAAAGAAAGGTGAGGTGAAATTGCGTAAATTTCCAGAAGAAAACGACTTTCTTTCGTTATTCGAATCGGAACCAATGTTATTAGATTCTACTTCAAAAGACTTACCATTTTATTACAATGAAGCAACATACAGATTTTCCAATGAAGAGGAAGACTTTATTGTTAAGCTCTCTCCTTCCTATGGTGAAGTTAAAGTAAAGGTAACTCAGCGTAGTTCAAATAGATTGTTATCACTTTTAGATCTAAAACGAGTTGAAAAATTAGAAATTACAGCAGATAAGAAAGAACGTGCCAGTATGCTATTAACAGTAGTTAATGAGGACTCTCAACAAACTATCGAAATTGATTTTAAGCCGCATTTTAAACAGATTTTTAAAGAACATTTAACTCGGTAAACGAATTCCTAATTAAGCTAAACCAGCTATTAGAAGATCCTTATTGTTCCATTGAAAAGGCACATATCTGTAATAAGGTAAGTGCCTTTTTTTACGGAAAAAAAGATTGAGTTGAATGACAGGTTTTGAAATAATTGGTATTAGCAATAGGGTAGGGTTGTTAAAGAAGGAACGTAAAATTAATATTCTAATTTTTAAATTAGGGGTGTTCAAATGAGTGAGAATAAAGAAACTCCTGAAAGAAGAAGAGAGAGATTGAGACAAGAAGAATTGAAAAGAAATCCAACTGGAAATATGAACGATGCTTTTAATAAAGATAACAGCGGATTTCTTGTAGATTTAGTAGGCAGTTTAGGTTGGAAAGGGACAGGGATACTTATCCTTGTAATCATAATAGGGCTTATAATTACATCATTCTTTTTCAAGTAAGCCAGCTAATATAATCTCCTCAGTTTCAATTAAAGGGCGCAATTGTGGAGTATTACAGTTAGAAAATGATCAAATTTTTATAAAGCAGAAAAATAAGTCTGCTGGAGAAGACCCTATTTTGACCAACCTTTTTTCAAAATGGATTCTATTTATCCAAAGTGCCAGCTTATAGACATTACCTGGCAATATCTTGATATACAGGAAACGAAAATGCAACTTATAAGTCTCTAGTCATGCTGATTTTTCTATACAGGGCTATAACCGCCTTATTTTGGCTTTCCCAAGCTACATTAATGGCTCTTTTGCTGCTCCGTGAATGATTTCCTCATATGCTTGGTTTATCTCTGCCAATGATCTCGTTTGTGTTCCTTCCAATGGTTCTCAATCTCTAATTCTTCATCAATCATCTTCTTTAACTGTGTTTCATCAATAGATTGAGGACCTTTTATCAGAACGTTTAAAGCCTCCCTATATGTATAGGTTACTTTAAAAGATGGGCAATCAGGAAGGTTTTCATACTGTCCGCTTTTCCATTCCTGCTTCAGTCTCTCATATTCAATATCAAACCATGTTTTTAAGCTGTTTATGGCGTGGTCATCTACTAGCATTATTGATTTCCCCTTTCTTTTTCTTTAGCGATTTTCAGTGTTTCATCAGAATGCCTCTGCTTTCACACGTTTTTTCTTTGCTCTTATTAGGGTGCTTTTACTAATGCCCGTGATCTCCTCTGCTTGTTTATATGAATTTCCTAAACAGCTGCAGGGCATGTTGTATTTGCTTCCTTCTGGATTACTGGTCTGCCTTCTCGGAAATCGTCATGCTGCTTGGCAATGGATTTTCCCTCCTGGGTGCCGTTCGACAATCATATTTCTTTCCAGCTCGGCAATGGCAAGCAATGTATGCAGGGAAAAGCGTCCTATTGATACATCCTTAAGCAATCCCGCATTTAATATATGTACTCTTATTCCCCGATTAAACAGTTCTTTAATGATAATAATGTCCTTGCTCTATCTTTCTGGCTAAGCGGTCTCATTCACTATATCATTTATTATGTAATCTGAACTATACTCCTGCATTACTGATAGAGAAATTATGGGTCAAGGATTCATAAAGATAAATTGAATGGACCATGTAGTCAATATTGGAGCGTATGTAATCAAATACATGATTAAAGAAGATGCGGACCCTCAATTGATTGGGAAAAAGATGTATCAAGAAACTTGGAGAACCAAGGAATTGGTTTGGGAACAAGCTGGTTTCATCTTTAAGAATCAGGCGTATTTTTAGACCAATACGGAAGAAAATGATCATACTTTTTTTAAATACGAGTTCGTTAGGTGATTTAAGCCAACTATTTTCCAAACCTGCACTTGTTTAGGGCCTAAAGGTCTGCTCATAGACTGTAAGATTGCCAAAACCTGCAATCCAACAGTCTATGGCATCTCGCTTCCCTCTAAAATCCAAGCGATCATCAGGCTGTATGGCAGCAAAAAAACTCTGCCTGACATCCTGATGTTCCATTGAATTTCTTCACGAGTGAACGACCCTGAAGACCGAAAGAAAAAGATTAAAAATAAATAATAAGAACAAAATGGAAGCAGCCGGCCGGCTGCTTTTTATTTTGGTTTTTCCACCCTTTTGCGCTGCGAATCGTACAAGCACGCAATCCGGTCTAACCTTCCAGCAGGCTGAGCCTCCCAGGCTCACGCCCTCCACCTGCTGAAAGCTAAGCCGGATAGTCAGCCAGTCAAGGGGCAAAAAACTTTTTTGATTAACAGCACTTCGCAACATCAAAAAACTTTTTATGCTCATCCCTTGACCATCTGCCTATGCTCCTTGTTCGTTCTCCACGTCAAAAGGGCGAAAAAAATCCCTCATGGGGAAGAATCGCTCACAGCCCAAAAAACAAGGGAGGAAAAACAAATGGCCAAAAACAAAGCATTGGAAGAAATCAAAGAACAATTAGACCAGGGCATTCAGGAGGTGATGACAAGTGAAAAATTTCAGGAGTGGCTGCGGTTTCTTTCCAGCTTCCACAGCTACAGCTTTAATAATACCATCCTCATCTATATGCAAAATCCCAGTGCGACGTTTGTAAAAGGGTACCACGATTGGAAAAGATACGGCCGATACGTCCAAAAAGGAGCCAAAGCGATTAAAGTGCTTGCTCCCTTAATAGGGAAGAAAAAAAGGAAAGAAGAAAAGGATGAAAAAGAAGAAAAAAGCGGCAAAGAGGGAAAAGAAAAAAAGGTTCTTTATGGCTTCCGGTATGTAAATGTGTTTGATGTTTCTCATACAGACGGAAAAGAGCTTCCAGCTCCAGCAGTAAAAACACTTGAAGGCGGCGGGGGACAAGAAGAAGCCCTGCTGAAGGAATGGATTCAAAAAATTGAAATACCTGTCAAATTTAAAGACACAGGAGAGGCAAACGGCTATTATCATCTCTCCCAGCAATACATTGCACTTCATAAAGAAAGAAGCAAAACCCAGCAGCTGAAAACATTGATACACGAATACGCTCACCATTTATTGCACAGCAAAGGCGCTAAATTTGAGGAAGAAGAGAGCCGGATTCGTGAAGCTCAGGCTGAAGCCGTTGCATATGTGGTTATGAACCATTTCGGATATGAGACAGGAGAGTACAGTTTTGGGTACATTGCCGGATGGAGCCAGGATATCAGTATTATGAAACAGATTGGGTGTGACATTGTCACATGCAGCCATGAGGTCATTGAAAAGCTTACTCCAAAACCCATTTAATGAAGCTGCAGCTGCCAAAAGCGGCTGCTCCCCTTGGCGGGGGCCAAAGTGCATGGAAATAATCGGCCCGATTATTCTGATTGCAGCAAAGAAATAAGAGGAAAGGATGATTCTGGATGAAAACCTGTGCCTATTGCGGAAGCACTGTTAAGAAGATGGATCTGTGCGATTACTATTGCTCGTTTTGTACAATGAAGCTGAAGCTGGCCGATGTTCTGGAGTATGGGAAACGGAAAAACCTTATGCCGGCTTCACAGCCCTCGCTTTCTGATCTGGATAAAAGCACGTCAGAACTTATGTGCTTTTCAACGATAGAGCTGCTGTTCCTATTGAAATTTGCCCGAAAGGACCGAGCGGACATATATAAACAGCGGTTTATCATTATTCAAGCGATGAAGGAGGGAGAAGGCTCCTTTACAGAAGCAGAGCAATACACTTTCCGTGAATATGAAAAAGCCACCAGGAAATGCTTTGTTCTTGAAAATCTACTACGGGAGCGGATTGGATACTATCCTGCTAAACTGACAGATTCTTATATTCAATCCCTTGCCTCAAGAATGAAAGATTCCACTAAAAAGGACATGGTCATCCGAAATCCTAAGACTGTATTGTAATGTCTTCTTTTAAAACTTGACCAGTCGGAGTTAAGTTTATCAATATGTATTTTCTCTTCTTATTTTTAGTTCTCACGCATACTTATTGTAAAAAAAAGCGGGGGGATTACATGAATAAAACGCGCCAAGACTCATGGACAATGGATGAAGATCAGCTTTTAGCAGAGGTAGTACTTGGGTATATCCGGAAGGGTGGAACCCAGCTTCAAGCCTTTAAGAAAGTAGGTAAACAATTGTCTAGAACATCTGCAGCTTGCGGTTTTCGATGGAATGCAAAAGTAAGAAAGAACTATTGTATGGAAATAGAATCAGCAAAGCAGTATAAAAAAGAAAAGGAGAGCCGCTTTTCTATTAAAAAGAATCAAAAAACCAGCATAAAGGTACAAGTTCCTTCATATCCAAAGGGAATAGAGGAATCTGCTCTAGAACTTGAACAGGTATTGAGCTCGATAAAAAATTTATATGAGGTGGCACAATCCAGTCAAAAAGCGAATAACCATTCCGAGGAGAGCATACAGAAACTCAGTAGGAAAATTCTTCTTCTGGAGAAGGAGAATAAAGAAATAGCTGCCAAGAAAGAAAAAATTGAAGAAGAGTATCTTGCTCTAAAAAAACTTATAGTATGTTACTGGGGATGAGAGTAGAGAAAAGAAAAGCTAAATCTTCGGTACTGATTATTAATGTGAAGCATAGAAAGGGTATGGTTAAAAGTTAGCCTTCATTTTATGTCATATCTCTTAAACAATGAACCCCCTTGGAAATGATCAAGTGTCTCATTATGGATAACTTGCGGTAAGTAGTGTTGTTAGTTTTGGTTAAAACCTTCACCCTTTTATTTTTTGTAACATTGTTGTTTAACAATTAGGGAGGAAGCCGACTAAAATTAAAGAGTCTAACAGAAAAAATTTAAGGAAGGGTTTTTCTTAAGAATAAAAATAAAACAACCTCTTACAAAAAAGATGGTGTTATTGACATGTTAAATGCTCTGTGCCTGATACAATCCTAAATATACGCTTAAGTGTTTCTAACTCAGAAGCACGATCGTTTAATGCTCTTGGTATTATAGGTTTGCGATTTGCAAACTTGGGAAATAGTAATCAATACAGCTAGAATGACCACCATAGAATAGTTTCATTTCAAGGACTCTACTCATGCTAGGGTCCTTTTTGCGTTTTGTTATCTAACCATTTTCTGACCACTTAATATCCGACAGAGTTAACTTTAGCATTTGGTTCTTAAATTGTATTTACATGATAGTGCGTGACTATACATTTGGTGTTTACTATTTCGCGAAAAATTAGCCTTCTAGGAATAGTCCCTAAAAGGCTGAATAAAATTTTAGTAGGGTAATATCATAGTTAACCAAAAGGGTTACTGTGTTATTCAACCTAACTCTGTTTTTTTTCTGGCAAAAAATTAAATGTTATTCCTACGTGTTTCTTCTATAAATCATCCCTTTAAAGGCCTATCACTGTCGTTTTCGAATAATTCCATTTCTTCTTTTTTACAGATGAATCTCATTTTTTTAATATAAAGAATGGGGTAGAATATGAAGAAATTCCACCACATAACAATTTTCCTTTTATTTCAATACCATGAGAGTAAGACGAACTCTAAGGGTGATAATAGATATTTATCCCATTTATTTGCACGCTTTTACATAAAAGTCATTAGGCTAGCCTTTTTAAGGCATGTCGTTCCTCTATACGCTTATCAATCCTTTCCAAAGCCTTTTTGTCATTTAAAAGATCCTGTTTATTCTCTTCAATAAGCTCTTTCAATGATTTAATATCTTTTCGCACCTAAACCAACTCACTTTTAATATATTTTTATCGGAATATTCTATATATAATCATATACCAAATGGAATGTCGCTTAACCAAATACATATGAACAATGTGTGAACGTTTTAACATATGAGGGAGCTTAAAAAAGGAGAATATAAGGGGCTTATTGAGTGTTGAACTGGATTTTCAATATACACATCCTCTCAGGGAAACCAAAGCCCGTTGTCAGTGCCGCATTTATAAGGTTCCTAATCTTTATTAAAAAACAATTCTATTGAAAACTTAGTACAGCATCCTTTACAACGCCAAATCACCATAAGAATCCTTCAAATTTCTACTCGTAGTTGCGATATTGCTGTGACTGGTCAATTTTTTCACTTTTTTTAATATCATTACTTATAGCCTTCTGCATCCATTTACGAAACGTATGCCTGAGCAAATGAGGGGTCAATTTCTTTTTCGGCAAACTGCATCCTTCAAATATTGTCTGTACTCCACGTACATTAAACCTCGGTGAATGCTAGGATGTTTAAAAAAGGCTATAAAAGAGTGTGTAAAGAACCGTTATTAGAGTCTTAGGTTTAAATTTCACAAAGCTATCCGGATTTTGGGAAGAATTGATAATTGAATAGTATATCCTGAGCAATTTTTTATCATCTATTAGTCAGATATACTCTTCTTTATTTTCGCTATAAATATGGATTTTCAATTTATCATTACCATAAAAAAGGATTATAAAATATACTAAAACAAAATATATAATATCAATTGTAAAAATAATTTTGTTTACACATTATTGTATATGTATATTATATATTTCATTAATGAATTTTCTAATTAAATCATAATAGGACTTCTGATTGTTAGGCTGATTCAATTTTTCATCTGGATTTTTTCTTAATCCTAATTGTAAATTCATCTTTTTTTATTTTTTGTAATGCCCTGTGTAGTGATTGCAAACAGCATTATACCTTGCTAAATTAACCTTTCATAATTGAAAAAACATTGTAGAGTAGTCCTTTAAAATGATGAAAATAAGCCAATCAAAGGAGTTACAGATGAGCTTTTTTGAATGGTTATAAAGCAAAGCTATTTGATTTAGATGACACCTTACTTAATAAAGATCAGGCAGTAGATAAAATGTTTTTAATTATTTTTGAAAAGTGTAAGGGTGTAGCGTTAATTTATAATGTCGAAAGAAAATTTTATTGATAAAAGAACAAGCCTTAGTATTCATGCTTTGCATATACCAACGCCTTCGAGGTTTGGAAAGTATGATAGCTATGAGATATTAGCATTTAATCTGAATGAAATAAGTTGGACATTTCCACTAACTCGATATGCCGAGAACAATTGGGCGGGAATATGGGAAGAGATTTCCCCAACGATGATACCTACCCGTATCAAGGTTCGAACAATAAATTCAAATACGAATGTGTTTGGTCCTATTGTACTAGAAGGGAATATTTCATGTTCAAAATAAAAGTCGTTTATTAAACAAACAGGTAGCAAAAAAGTATCGCCTTATCAGTAAAAAGGAGTTTTTCACATAGCAGAACATGATAAATTTTTTCGGTCGGGTTAAGAAGAAAGTAGAAGAACTTTGTGATAGGCATGGACCGAAGATAAAGAAAACAACACGTTATGGCAGCTAGTTAGTGAAATATGCAAGGATGATGTAACGGATTAACCCCTACCAATTCCTTTTTATGACCTATGTATAAGGTCATAAATAATAATACCAGTCATTAGCTGCGCAGTAAAACGATACTGGCAATAGAATAACCAACAAAGATGGACGGTTGCATTCAAAGTGGTTGTCTTTCTTAGTTGACCAAAACCATGACTGTCATATTCTAATACCATTAGTGAATATATTATAAAAAATATGAAAGCTGGTGGATAATGTTTAATAGAAGAAAGAAAATGGATGAGTATTATATTAACAGTATTGATAATCTTAGGGAGATAGTTGATAACTTAGAGGAACGCTTTTTGGTATTACAAGAATTTATTGAGTATTTCAAAGGAAAGAATTGCGAGGTAATTGGTTTAGAGAAGATTAATGATGAATGGTCTGTGCTATATAAGCTAGATACTGGAACATCTTTGTACATTATGCTTAACAAATTAGAAAAGTTTAGACCAGACTGGAATTTTGGGATATTATCAAGTGTTTATTCAGATTTTCATTATAAGTCTGAAAAACAATTTAAATATGTTCATATCGGGGATATCCAAGGCAATGAGAAGAATAATGGATACGGTTCATTGTTAATGAAATACCTCCAGAAAGAAGTTGTAAAACAAAATTTTACACATATCCAAGGTGAAATTGTACATAGGGATTGGGATCACATTGATAGACTAGAACATTTCTATAAGAAACATGGATTTACCGTAAAATTAAATTATGATATTGAAAATGGTGAAATTAAATGGGTGAATAAGGCATATGAGAAATAAAAGTGAAGATATGAAAGTTTTTTGATTTAACAGGGATATAGTTTTGAAGTCATTTGGATATAGTGATGGAAAAGCTTTAATTGTAGGCTATTTTTCCCGAAAAAATTCAAGAAAGAGTTGTACATAAACTTGAAGTGAATGTTTTGGCTAGGAAATTAGGGAATATCTTGGAAAGTGGTTCTGTTTTTTAATAGGGCAATAATCCAATGTAAGAAGAGTTCCTGGATTTGGCTTAATCCACAGGAAAAAGCAGCTTATGAAAAAACCTTCCAACGATATTTGGAGGGTTATTTGGCGTGTCTTCAAAAAGTATAACACGGTAGAAAAAATAATTTAATAAGAAGTTCTTGACTCCTATTAGCTGGTTTAGTGAAACAAGAAAAAGTAGTGAAGATCTTCAATAATCGGACGCTTTCCTGTAACATGGATTAGCGCTTATTTTCATTTTAGGGCAATCAAAAAACCCCACTTTTATAGGCCGCTACCAGGGAACATAAAACGCAACACGATATTTTTTAAAGATAGTTAGTAGAAATCACGAAAAAATGAAGCAGTTTTTTTATTATTTTGTTCTGTTTTCATGTTAAATATTCATAACTTATGATAAAATGTTATTAATGGATAACAAAAAATGTTATCCTTGAATAAAATATCGTATAACTGAGAACACTAGTCTTAATTATGGATGTGGTTTTATTGGCAGCATTCAACGGAGCTACACAGGCCCAAGTTGAAGACATTTTAAAGAAGATTGTTGATTGTATTCATCGGGGAAATGACCATTTTATCCTTTTAGCACAAAGAGGTAAGAACGAAGCTACTTTGTTGGAATTAGGATTTAGAGCCGCAGATGTAAGGCGAATTGTTGAAGAAGAACTGACTTATGAAGATTATTACAGAGGACCCAATCCAAATGGGAGCAGTAATGTTCCTCCACGATTGCGAAATAGTGATATGTGGGAATTTGGAAAGGTGGTTACTGGAAATGAAACGATGGAAGTTTATATTAAGTTCAGTTTTATTGAAGACCATGATGGCCCTTTTACCTGTTGTGTTTCTTTTCATAAACCAGATCGTACAATCACATACCCCCTCAAGGCATCATGAGTGGGGTATGAAAAACAGGAGGAAAAAGTTATGACGTTACAATTAAAATTCTGTGTTCATTGTTTTGAACGAACTCCGGTTGAACATAAATTTGTTACAGATAAAGTTGAATTGCATGGCGAAACTATCACATATGAAGCTGAACGTTATGAGTGTACAAAATGTGGTAAGTACACAGATAACGACGAATTAACAGATCGAAACTATACTACGATTTATCGTAAATATCAGGAAAAGAAAGATATGTTAAAAGCAGAAGATTTTCGATACGTTCGCAATGAACTTTATCAGGTTAGTACGCGCGTAATGGCTAAATTAATTGGATGGAGCCCTGCTACTATCTCTCGATATGAAAATGGAAGTTTACAGACGAAAAAACATGATACTCATTTTAGAACATATTTAGATCCACGCGCGATGAAACGAGCATTTGATAATTATCGTGATGAACTTGAAGAGAAACCTAGAAGAGCACTTGAAGAAAGGTTATCTTTTTTATTAGATACAGTAAAATCGAGTGAGTTATTAAAGGGATTAGATGACAGGCTTACTTTGTTAAACATAGAAGATATAGATGATGGATGGCACATGACTTCTACAGAATCAGTAGAGAAGTTTTTTATTATAAAAGGGCAAGAATTTAATGAGGAAGATGAAGACGATTTAAGAGTTTCTCCTTTAAAACTTCAGAAATTAATGTATTTCGCTCAGGGATGGAGCCACGCTTTCACTGGACACGATTTATTTGAAGATAATTTCCAAGCATGGCAACATGGTCCCGTAATTCCTGATTTGTACCATCGCTATAAGTCGTATGGTTCGAAGAGCATTGATAAAGATTTTGGTGTATCGATTCATGATTTAGGTTTAACATCTGATCAGTTGAGTATATTGCATTGGGTATGGGATAAATATAGTAAATTTGAAGCGAAATTTTTAGAGGACTTAACACATATGGAGTATCCTTGGCGAAAAACGCGCGCAGATTTGCCTGATGATGCGAGTTGCGATTGGGTAATTAAAAAAGACGATATTCATCATTTCTTTGATTCAATGTATCGAACATTAAAATTGCTACAGAGAAATTAATCTAAAGTTTATGTAGTCTGTGATAAATATAAGCCTTTGGAGAGGTCAATAGTTCCAAAGGCTTTTTATTTCCGATCACAAAGATTTATTTTATGTTGACTACGTTTGTACATATACCTTTGCGGCTTCTTCAACTAAAGGGCAGTTTAGTGAAAAAAGGATTGGTTTATTAAAATGATTATTTTAAAGAAATCTGCTGGAATATTTCTTTATGTTCTGTCTGGTTAGGATGATCACCCCCAGAACAGGAAATCAAGTAATACTGAAGGAAATCCCTACATAAAAATATAAAACATTATAATGTTTTTTTATCTAAAAGTAATTTTTTTGCCGTAAGCATTGATTTTCAGTTTATCAGAAAGGAATTATGCTCATGAAGAAAATTATTAACAGTAAAGCCGTCATCTCGCTTTCAGCTTTTAGCTATCAGACATATCCACTTTATTTAAATGGAAATCTGATCTTGCCCAAAGGATATGAACTGCGATATGTCATTCGTGCCTTTGCTGATGTAGAGAATCCTACCGAACACATCTATGGATTTTTAGCGGAGTCAAAGGATAAAATTATTATTGCTTTCAGAGGATACGCTGCCTATCCTTCCGATCTATTAGCCTCCTATGATATCTTCCAAATACCATATCCTTACGTCCAAAATGGAGGAAAAACCTCCCGTGGTTTTACATGCTTATACCAATCTGCAAGAAATCAATTAATTGAAGAATTAAACAAGTTATCCTCCTCTAAAAAGCTGTTTATTACCGGCCATAACTACGGTGGGGCATTATCTATTTTAGCTGCTTTGGATATTGCAGTGAACTCAAAATTTAAAATGCCATTCGTCTATACCTACGGAAGCCCTCGAATTGGAGATCCCGAATTTGCCATGAAATTTGATCAAAAGGTGAAAAACAGCATACGAGTGGTCAACATACATGACTCTTTCCCAACATTCCCCGAAGAAAGCTATCCGCCTCCGTTTACAAAGGAAGGAATATATTATCAGCATGTCAAAACAGAATATAAACTCTCTTTCCAGTTAAACAATACACCCCGAAATGACAGCATTAACTGTTATTTTAAATCATTAAGCAACCTGAATCCCGACTTTGTAAATTCATTATGTTCGGAGAACCCTGGTTTTTGCCCGGATACAGAAGTGTGTGTTCCTTTTCAGAGAACATGTTAACCATGGGAAATTGAATAGAAAAAATGAAAAAGGAGTCCATCCATGAATAATTTAGACTTTAAGGAAAAGTTGAGCACAGAAGAGGCCATTTTGCTTGCAGGCATGATTCATCAGGCGTATCAGCTTTTTGAAAGGGGAACTCTTACCCTGCCAAGGGGCTTTAGGCTTCGCTATATCATCCGTGCACTTTCAGGGGTAGAAGAGCCGGAAGAAGAAGTATTTGGCTTTATAGCAGAATCCGCGGAAGACATCGTGGTAACTTTTCGAGGAACCCGGACATTTAAGGACAATGAATCGGACCAGGACTTATATCAAGTAGCCTATCCTTATGTGAGGAATGCGGGATTAACACACCGAGGTTTTACCTGTATTTATTCCTCAACTCGCAATGAATTGATCAGGGAATTAAACAGGCTTTCCACAAGGAAAAGATTATTGATTGCAGGCCATAGTTTAGGCGGCAGTTTGGCGGTGCTTGCAGCGTTAGATATCGAGGTAAATACCATGTTCAAAAATCCATTTGCCTATACTTACGGCAGCCCTCGTACTGGTGATCCTGTCTTTGCTTCCTTCTTCAGCCGAACGGTAAAGAATAGCATACGAATATTTAATATACATGACATAATACCGACATTACCAGCCAAAGTGTATCCACCTCCGTTTACAAAGGACGGGTTATACTATCGGCATGTGACTAGAAAATACCCGGTTTCTTTTCAGCTGAATAGCTTGCCTGTCCGCAATCATGAGATTGTCTGCTATTTTCAAAATCTAAGCATGCAGAATCCAGATTATACCAGGGGCTTGTGTGCTGGCAGCCCTGGCTTTTGCCCTGATACGGTAATGTGTGTTCCGTTTATCGGAGGATGCGGCGGGGATATTTGATGAGACGGTTTCACTTTATAGATTTATATTTAGAAGGTAAAGAAGGGCTTCTGAGGTTTATTTTGTTTTTATTAATTTGAAAAGGGAACTTAAATGCTTTTTATGGAATATAAAAGGTTTTCAAATGCTTTTTACAAAGAACGATTTGTGAAAAAATAGGTTTCTTAACTACCGTCATTACTGACTATGATACATTCCGTTTTTTGAAAAGCGAAGGGGAAGTTTTTGTATGAATGGCCAACAGTTGTGCTGACATACGAATAAATATTGGATTTTTGTAGAAGTGTTTTCAACAAAAGTGGCAGCATTCCTGTAATAAATGAACTTAACTTTCATAAGTTAATTATTTGAATTTGTGAAAAAGCGTACTTAAACTACCATGAAAATTAACTTCTGCAATTCTCTAAAAAAGGCAATACTGAAGAAGAAGCAGCTCATTTGTTTTTTTAAAGGGGAGAGCGCCACATTAGGATAGGATCTATGGTAATTAGTTTGACTGGATTAGGATGCTTTAGGCTCTTCCAACGTTACTGTGTATCCTAAGCTTTCGAGTCGTCTAAGAGAATGTCTGACAATCGATTGTAGTCTCTGTTTATCAAAGTAGTATTCGCCCAAGTCTACATACATTTCTTTACGAGTTAAGAGATAATAAGAGATACGTAACATGACGTGAGCGACGACAATACCAGCGCGTTTCTTGCCTTTTCGTGAGGATGTACACCTATACAGTGCTCCGAGATAGTTTTTGGATCCCCTTACCGAATGAGCTGCCTCAGTCAAAGCGGACCTTAAATACTTGTTTCCTTTTTTAGTTTTAGCCGATTTCCTTTTTCCTGCACTTTCATTCTGTCCTGGAACCAGGCCGGCCCAGGAACACATATGGGTTGCAGTGGGAAACTGTTTACTAATATTTTTAAAGAAAATCATTTTAAAACTGAACACTTAGCATCTCTTTTTATTTAATACTGTGTAACCTTGTTCATTAATTAGAATTTCGGAAAGCATCAACCAAATCACTATACCTATCTTTCAAATATTTGCTGGTTGTAGTAATTTTTATTGCTATGCCAGCTATCCTTCTAACTTTTTCAATATCATTATTTGTAGCATTTAACATCCTTTGGGAAAAAGTATGCCTAAACATATGTGGAGTCAGTTTTTTCTTTGGAAGGCTGTAGAGTCAACCATGATCTGGACCCGTGGTCAGTAAACTTAGATGACCTTTGGCTATAAAAACTAGGTCGAATCTACAACATGTGTAGCTGCTTTGCCATTTCAGCCTATTATCCCACCAGCCAGGCCTGTATTTTAACAAGTATATAGGATAGGGGAACCGTCCAGACCTAATCTAAAACAATGGCAGACAATTATTAAATTTAAAACTCATACACACTAAGGCCAGCATAAGTCAGTAGATAAATAATCTTCCGGTCTCTTCGGGGCTTATTTTCGGGTTTACTTCCTACTTTTGACGAGTTTCTTCCTTATTATAGAGAGAAGTTTTCAAACTCATCTTCTATGAGTCACATTGTCCCAATTGGCCTGTTGTTAAATCCTGAATATCGGTCATTGGCTTTAGCAACAGCTTATGGTTCTTAGTGCTCAGGGAAACCCGTATTTTCCTGACACTGCTCCAAGGAATTATATATACTCCCCGAATACTTCAGGTTTCCAAGCATGAATAGCATTTCGTTCCTTCTCAAAAATTTTCTCCAAATAAATCATCGTCGTTTCAATTTTCTCATGTCCGAGTGAACGCATAATTTGATATACATCCACCTTACTAATATGTGAGATAATCGCAAATGCGTGGCGAAAAGTATGTGGACCAATAGGGGTTGGCCGATGCATAAGAAAAGGAAGATTGGTTTCCTTTACAGATTTGGTTAGATATTGGGATAAATAGGAAGGTGAATATGCTTTTCCTGTATTGGTTGTGAATAATGGACTTTCTTTATCTGCAACTGTTAAGTCTTTAAGCCCTCTGGCATTCCGAAATAATTGGATGCTTTTCACACTTTTTTCCCTCAAAGGAATCTGTCTCCTTTTGTTTCCCTTTCCTAATACGTTAAGATAATAACCTCCACTTATTGAATCATATTGAAAATCTCCGACATTCAACTTGCATAACTCTTCATTCCTTAACCCAGTTGTCGTTAAAATGTGAACAATTGCAAAGGCAACAGAATGGTTAATATGGCGAAAGTAATCAAGTAGCTGTATTACTTCTTGTGGTCCAAGGTCACGATTAGGCCGGTCATCTTTTCTTACTGTGGCAGTATAAAACCCTTTATGTATCGGCTCATTTATATATTCTGCTTCATACATAAAATGGAGGAAACTTTTTATGATGATTGTTTTTCTTGCTAATGTTGCAGGGGAATAGGAACCTTTCTTTTGTACATAGGGGCTTCTTTCTGCAAGCCATTCCTGGTAACGCCTTATATGGCGAGTTGATAAAGACTTGAATAGAGAACCTTCTATTATATAGTCCATATCGACATCAATGTCTCCAGAATACCGTATCAATTGTTCTACAAACAGTGTGAGCTCTCTTTCATACTCTTTGATTGTTCTTGAGGTTTTATCGTGTTGACGATTTAAATGCACTTTCCGATATAAAAACCACTGAATCATTTCTACATCTGAAAAATCAGCAAATGGCTTCTTTTGATTTTTTTCTGCAAGATCTAATCGTTCTTGTAAAAGATAAAGGGAAGAACTGTCTTTAATTATCTTTTTCCATTCACTAACTTGAATGTATTTATTATTAACTACTAAATTTTGCACATTTGCACACCTTCTTTTTGTATTTCTAATAGAAAACTATCCATTAATAATAAATTTATATATTTCTATTAATATATTCAGTTAATTAAATTATAACAAATAGTAAAATATATAGA